>NZ_JBCEXH010000009.1 GCF_038751955.1 Methanocalculus natronophilus
GATCGATCCCCCAGTATAAAGTACTTTCGATGGGGAGGGGTTATTCGAAGTTCTCTCTACATTGGTCAGACAATAGCGAATTGAGACTATTCATGTATTATTATGACTTTTGGATAGTAATGGCCTTCAGAAATATAGGGAAGATCCATAAAAATATGGGCCTGCTCCATGGGATTGACCCGGTCAATAATTTCCAAACCAGGAAGCTCTATTCGAAGATGAGACGGCTGAAAAACATTTGGAAGAAATCAGATCTCAGCCAGGCCAGCCAGAACAGCCTCCCTGACACTCTCTTGTGATCCGATCCCAGGCTGCCATCCAAGATTTTTGATCTTCTCTATTGAGAGCAGCATCTTTGGGACATCTCCCACCCAGCCGCGATCACCGCCGGAAAACCGATACGCAACATCTGAGAGCCCCATCTCCCAAACAACAATATCCGCAATGGATATGACATCAATCCAGTCATCTGATCCGATGTTATAGACATTATAGAGGTCGGGGCCACGCTCAGATGCATACATCATCCCATCCACGCATGCCTGCACAGAGAGATAGGACTTGGTCTGCTTTCCGTCACCCAGGATCTCAAGCTTCTGCGGGTCCTGCCTGAGTTTCCTGATAAAATCAAATAGTACACCATGGTTGCTCCGGGCACCAATGATATTGGCAAACCGAAAGACTGACCCCTTCATCCCGTAGGTATGGCAGTACGAGGCGATCATCGCTTCAGACGCAAGTTTGCTCGCCCCATAGACCGAGATCGGCTCCATCGGCGAATAATCCTCAGGTGTCGGGATCACTGATGCCTCGCCATAGACAGTCGAGGTGGAGGTAAAGACAATCTCCGGAACCTGATGCTCCCGCATCGCTTCCAGGAGAGAGACAGTTGCAGTCACGTTATTCTCATACACTGAGAGTGGATGTGCGGCGCTCCCGCGGACATCGGGATCTGCTGCCAGGTGAAAGATCCGGTCTGCTCCCTCACACCTCGTCTGCCAGTTGTCATGTAAGAGATCAGCCTTCTGAAACTGAACTGTACCTGAGGCAATATGTTCTTCCAGATAGTGTGTACTGCCTGCAGCGAGCGAGTCGATGACACAGACATCATCACCTCGCGCCACCAGCGCGTCAACAAGATGAGACCCAATGAATCCGGCACCACCGGTCACAATACTGAACATTATACACTAATAGGAGTGAACAGACAAGTAAGTACCGTCATGTTCATCGGAATCGATCATGGAACAACCGCAATCAGGTTTGCATCAGCCACTGCTGAATTTAAAATGAGCCGCAGTGATGCACGAACCTTCACAATCCATGACCTGGAACGGCTCTGCCCGCTTGAAAAAATCGAGGGAATCGCGCTCTGCTATTCGATGGGCGATAATTTTACAGAGGTTACTGACATCACCCGGCTGACAAACCGGGGGGTCGTCACACGGGACGGGGCAGGAGAACATGTCGGGGGAGGAACCCGCGTCTTTGACGAGGTGTTCCAGTCAGGTATACCGGCAGTTGCAGTTCCCGGCATTCACCGGGGATCAAAGACCGATCCTCGGTTCAAGGTCTACTCCCACCAGGCAAGCCCGGAGAAGATCGGAATCGCCTACCTGGTATCAAAACACCTGGGTGATACGTTCATCGTCTCTGATGTCAGTTCAAATACCGTCACCCTCCTTGTCCAAAAAGGTCTGATCACCGGGGCATTCGATGCCTGCATCTTCGCTCCCGGAACACGGCATGGAGCACTCGATGTGGATGCCATACGAAGAGTCGACGATGGACTTGAGTCTGCAAACGAGGCATTCATGCATGCGGGAGTATCAGATAACCTGCCTGAAGAATACCGGGTATCGGCAGTAGCGATGTTTGCTGCAATGGAGATTGCCGGACTGCTCCTCCTCGCTCCTGATGCCCCGGTTGCCCTTGCCGGCTCATCTGCACCCGCAGTTGCAGAAGAGGTCCGGGGACTCCTCAGACGCGATACAATAGTCTTTGATGAATGGTCTGCATCCCGGGGACTCTCCATGATCGCAGAGGATATTGCATCCGGAACAACCGAGATACTCGGCATTCCTGTGGATAATTGAACAATCCAACAATATATGAGATAATTCCTACACCATTCCGTAATTTTATATGATTAATCGTGTAAGATTATATGGGGTTTTTTCTTGAGAGAATTACGCATCCATGGAAGAGGGGGGCAGGGCTCCGTCACGGCGGCAGAACTCATTGCAGTTGCCGCATTCAAAGGCGGAGTCTATTCCCAGGCCTTTCCCGCCTTTGGTGTCGAACGGCGTGGTGCCCCGGTGCAGGCGTTTGTTCGGTTCAGTGATGAGAAGATCAGGCTCAGAAGCCAGGTATATGAGCCGGACTACATCATCGTGCAGGACAGCACCCTGATCAAGGATATCAATGTCTTTGCCGGGATGAAGCCGGGCGGCATTGCTATTGTCAACACCGAGCAGGCCAGCCGATACCCGGCACCGGAAGGGGTCTCGATGATTGCTCTTGACGCAACGAAGATTGCGCTTGAGGAGATTGGGCTTCCGATCACAAACACCGCACTGCTGGGTGCTTTTGCCGCTGCAACCGGTGAGATCGACTTTTCCGCACTTGAAGAAGCAGTTCATGAACGCTTCGGCGGAAAACTCGCTGCTACAAACATCAAGGCCTCGCGCCGGGCATATGACCTGGTGAAAGGAGGCGGTGCATAATGCCGTTAAATATCGGATGCTCGGCGAGACCCGGACGCGGACGTGACAACAAAACCGGATCGTGGCGGGTATTCTATCCGATCTTTGATATGGAGAAATGCACCGGGTGCGGCATCTGCCTGTTGATCTGTCCCGAGGGCTGTATCGAAGAGCGTGGTGAGAAGGACTATGTGCCCGACCTCGACTACTGCAAAGGCTGCGGCCTCTGCGCGGAAGAGTGTCCCGGCGAGGCGATCACCATGGAAAAGGAGGAGAAATAATGAAAGAGATACTTGAGGGATCCCATGCGGTTGCAGAGGCCGTCAGGCTCTGCCGTCCGCAGGTCATATCAGCCTACCCGATCACTCCCCAGACCCATATCGTTGAGGCGCTTGCCCAGATCGTTGCAGACTGCCGCCTGAAGGCAGATTATATCTGTGTCGAGAGCGAGTTCTCCGCTCTCTCCGCATGCCTTGGCGCTGCTGCCGCCGGTTCAAGAACCTACTCGGCAACAACCGCCCAGGGACTGGCGATGATGTATGAAGTCTGCTTCAATGTCGCAGGGATGCGCCAGCCGATCGTGATGACGATTGCAAACCGTGCCATGAGCGCACCGCTCTCCATCTGGAACGACCAGCAGGATTCGGTATCGCTCCGTGACTCAGGCTGGATACAGCTCTATGCCGAGGATAACCAGGAGGCACTTGACCTGCATATCCTTGCATACCGTGTCTGTGAGGATCACGAGATACTCCTGCCTGCAATGGTCTGTTTCGACGGTTTCATCCTCTCCCATACCTATGAGCCCGTCGAGATGCCTGAACAGGAGGATGTGGACAGCTATCTTCCAGCACACAGACCCTACCAGATACTGGATTCAGCAGATCCGATCTCCTTTGGGATGTATGCAACCCCGGACTACTACATGGAGTTCCGCTACGAGAACCAGCGGGCCATGCTACGGGCAAAAGACGCCATTAAAAAGTATGGCGCGCTCTTTGGCGAGACATTCGGCCGCGACTACGCAGGCCTCATCGAGGGATACCATCTTGAGGATGCCGAGATTGCGCTTGTTGCCATGGGATCGATCTGCGGTACGGTCAAGGACGCAATTGATGAGATGCGTGCCGAAGGCCGAAAAGTCGGGCTCCTGAAGATCCGCTGTTACCGCCCGTTCCCGGATGAAGAGATTGCAGAAGCACTCTCCCATGTGAAGACCGTGGCAGTACTTGACAAGAACATCTCGCTTGGATCAAAAGGTGCTGTCGCACTTGAGATCAAAGACACGCTCTATGGGGCAGATATCGATGTCTTTGGCTACATCATCGGCCTCGGAGGCAGGGACATCAGGAAGAAGGATATCCGGGCAGTCGTTGACCTTGCAGAGAAGGGAAGCGGAGATATGTTCTATGGACTGCGCGAGGAGTTGTTGTAAATGGTTGACAAAACAATAGAACATTTCGAGTGCGGCCACCGCGCCTGCGGCGGGTGCGGGGCGGCAACTGCAGTTCGCCTGATCTTAAAAGGTGCCGGAGAGGATGTCATCGTGGTCTCACCAACCGGGTGTCTTGAGGTCTTCTCAACACCATATCCAGAAACCGCATGGAAGGTTCCCTGGATTCATTCCCTCTTTGAGAATGCAGCAGCTGTTGCATCAGGAATCGAATCCGCGCTGAAACAGCAGGGGAGATCAGAAAAGGTGCTTGTGATCGGCGGTGACGGTGCGACTGTTGATATCGGCATGCTCTCCCTCTCGGGGGCATTTGAGCGTAACCACAACATCACCTACATCTGCTATGACAACGAGGCGTACATGAACACCGGCATCCAGCGGTCCGGTGCAACACCCTTTGATGCAAGCACCTCAACAAGTCCCGCCGGATCCTGTTCCATGGGGAACAAGCACCAGAAGAAGGACGTCCCGGCAATCCTCGCTGCACATGGATCACCCTATGTCGCAACAGCATCCATGTCGTATCCGGCCGATCTCATGAAGAAGGTCGAGACCGCAGTCAACACACCGGGCGCCTGCTATATCCAGGTGCATGCACCATGCTGCACCGGCTGGGGTTTTGAAGGCGAGAAGACCATCGCGGTTGGGAAACTTGCAGTTGAAACAGGGCTCTGGGTCAATTACGAGATGGTCAACGGTGTGCTGAAGAAAGCCAAAAAGGTGAAGAGAAAACCGGTTGAGGAGTACCTCTCCGTTCAGAAGCGGTTCCGCCATCTCTTCAAACCAGAGAAGAACGAGGCCGAGATCCAGAAGATCCAGGCTATCGCTGATGCAAATGCAGAAAAGTTTGGAATAGATATCTAAAATCCATCATCTTTTTTCCACTCATTCAGGACGTTCTTCCTCTTTTGGCAGCCTCATCGCATAGTAGGTAAAGAGCAGGATTATCATCAGAGCAATCCAGATCGTCCCAAATGCATAGAGTGCAAGTTCACGGATATCATCATAGAACCTGATCTCCACAAACCGTGCCTCTTCCCAGGTAATGACAGTGCCAGTATCCCCATCAACCTCGGCGCTTCCCCCGCGGCTCACGTACCCAAGCAGGAGATTGGTGACTCCATATGCAGGAGGAAGAAAGACCGTTACATTATGAGGTTCTGAGAAGACAGCAGAGAAGGAGTTCCCTTCGAGATCCCCTTCATAATAGAGAAGATAATCCCCTTTTGGAAAGGTAATCTCAGAGTCCCGGGGCTGCTCAAAATCAACAGATCCGGATTCATTCACAAGCCTGATATCACGGACCGTCATCGGCACGGCTTCACCAAGAAGACCCGGCCTGGCAAACTGGTAGCTCTCGCTCTCGATGATCCCGATCTCTGCGGAATACCCCGAACCATTCTCATAGATTTCAAAATCTGCATGCAGGGCAGAGCCGGGTGCTACCAGTATCAGAGCTGCAAGGCAGAGAGTAAGGCAGGCAATGATGCATCTATCTCTATTGGGGGACTGCATTGATTTATCACCGTCTCGGGATCTTTCAGCAGGTGGCCGGTAACGACACAGACGATCCGTTCATCGGAATCGATCGCACCCATCTGGACAAGTTTCTTTATCCCGGCAACCGATGCGGCTGACGCCGGTTCAACACCAATCCCTTCCAGCCGGGCAAGATCACGTTGCATTGAGAGAATCTCCTCATCTGTCACCGATTCCGCACGTCCATTCGTCTGCCGGATCGCAGCAAGCGCCTTCTCACCATTCACGGGAGCACCTATCCGGATTGCGGTTGCCACGGTATCAGGCGAGTCTTCCGGGACAACTGCAGGCAATCCATCCCTGATTGCCCTGACAACCGGGGCAGACCCTTCTGCCTGGATACCAGTCATCATCGGGAGTGTATCAATCCAGCCGAGCTGCTGCCATTCGGCAAGGCCTTTATGAACCGCTGAGATGTTCCCTGCGTTGCCAACAGGCAGCACCAGCCGGTCAGGAACCAGGCCCAGCTGATCAATAACCTCATACCCGATGGTCTTCTGCCCTTCAAGCCTGTAGGGATTCACCGAGTTCAGGAGATAAATCCCATGCGAGAGGCAGAGCTCCTGCACCATCTCAAGCGTGCGGTCAAAGTTACCGGCAACCGAGAGGACCCGCGCTCCATGCATCAGTGCCTGCGCAACCTTGCCAAGCGCAACCTTGCCGGAAGGAAGGAGTACAACCGCAGGAACCCCAGCCCGTGACGCATATGCTGCAAGGCTTGCCGAGGTATTGCCGGTGCTCGCACAGGCAACCATCTTCATGCCGAGCTGCATCGCCATTGAGACACCAACAGTCATCCCCCTGTCCTTAAACGATCCTGTCGGGTTCATCCCTTCATGTTTTGCATAGAGATGCGGCAGGCCAAGCGACTCGCCAATCCGCTTCAGGTGATAGAGGGGGGTTCCCCCTTCATGGAGTGTCACCGGAGGGATGGTGATTGGGAGAAGTTCGCGGTACCGCCAGACCGAGATCGGCCGGGACGAAAAGACCGATCGGGAATGAGGCAGGGTCTCTGGATCATACACGACCGCAAGCAGATGGCCGCATGCGGAACAGGTATAGATCACCGAGTCCGGGGGATATGCCTGTTTGCAATGGATACAGGTGAGACGATGCATGCCTACAGATTCGAGCCGAAAGATAATAAGAGAAGTGTATCAGCCAAGGAGATCATACCGTGCATCCTCATGGAAAGGGAAGCGTTTCCGGACCGAATCAACATAACCAGCATCAACCTGTGCAATGATGCAGGTCTCTTCCTCACCTGCGCTGCAGAGGGTTTTGCCGAGAGGATCAACAATTGCTGATCGGCCACAGTACTGATCGACCTGGTTTGTGCCGACTGCCGAGGCTCCGGCAACATAATACTGGTTCTCGACAGCACGGGCATGGAGAAACAGGGTAAAGACATCAATCCGGCTGCAGGGCCATGCCGCCTGCACCAGCATGCAATCGACACCGAGATCAGCATACCGCCTGAAGAGTTCAGGAAATCTCAGGTCATAGCAGATGGCAAGACCAACGGTGAGTCCGTCACAGGAGCAGACAGAAAGGCGATCTCCGGCTGTATAGTGCATATCCTCTTTTGCAAACCTGAAGAGGTGGGTCTTTGCATACCGGGCATGGACAGAGCCGTTGGGAGCGGCAAGAAGGGCAGTATTGTTGATACCGGCAGCTGACCGTGTCCGCTGCGACCCGGCTATCCAGACACCATGCTCCTCTGCCATGCGGCACCAGGCACGCTCGATCGGGCCGCCTTCCTCCTCTGCAAAGGCGGTGGATTGCGGATCCCATCCGGTGGCAAACTGTTCGGGAAAGATGATGAGATCAGATCCACGATCAACCGCCTGCGAGATGGTCCCATCAGCCGCAGCAAGGCTTGCTTCCGGGTCTTGAAAGACAGATTGCACCTGTGCACAGCAGATATTCATCTAGTCCTCCTGCTCTTCTCTCTGCTTGACATATCCGGTGAGGATCACAACCACAGCCACCATGGAGATACACATGGCTATTGCAAAGAGAATGATTGGTGCAAATTCAATCGAATATCCAAGCGTCATCAAACCGACAATGGCAGCACCGATGATCATGCATATGCCAAGAAAGAGAAAGAAGAGATCAAAGCTATTCAGGTGTCCCATTCACAGACCTCCAACAAGAAACGGAAACGCCTTTTGGAGCCCTGTCAGCACGAACTGAACAGCAATTGCAAGAAGCATCATGCCCATCAGCCGTCCGATCACCCGGTACTCCCGCGGCCCGATATACTTTGTGATTAATTCAGCGTTCTTCATCATATAATAATTCACCACAATCACCAGTATACAGAGGAGAGGAACAATTGCCATTGCCTCAAAACCGATATCTGATGCCTCGTTCATCAGGACAATAACTGTCGTTATCGTACCCGGCCCTGCGATCATCGGTATTGCAAGCGGGACAAGTCCGATATCATCGGCATCAATGCCTTCATACTTCTCTGTGGCAGTCATCTTCGTCCTTGACGTCTTTGCATAGACCATCTCCATACCGATCCCAAAGAGGAGGATGCCGCCAGCAACCCGGAACGCCTCAAGTGATATGCCAAAGAGCTGCAGTATCGCGCCGCCCGCAATTGCAAAGAGCAGAATAACCAGAAGAGCTACCCGGTTTGCCTCATACACCACCATAAGCCTGGATTTTAGATCCATTCCTTCAGTCAGCGTGACGTAGATGAGTGTCACTGCAAGTGGATTGATGACAATGAAGATGGATGATGCCGACAGCAGCATGAAGGTGATGAAATCAGGCATTATCTGAGATTAGAATGTCTAACCTTAAGGTATTTCTGATTTGGGAGAAGTAAAAAAGAAGAGATGATGGAGATGATAGACTATTCGTATATCATCTCTTCTGCGATTCCGGCATAGTCAACCAGGTCATCGCTTCTGAAATGAATTGCAATCTCACGGTCTGCAGACTCATTTGAATCAGACGCATGAATCACATTCCTTCCGATATCAAGGGCAAAATCGCCCCGGATCGTTCCGGGAAGTGCCTCTGCGGGGTTGGTTGCACCAACAAGCAGCCTGACAACAGGGACAACATTTTTACCTTTCCAGACCATCAGAAAGACCGGACCGCTTGTGATATAGGCTTTCAGACCGGGGAAAAATGGTTTTTCAAGATGTTCCCGGTACTGTTCCTGCACACGTGCATCTGTCAGCTGCTCAAACCGTGCGGCTGCAAGCTTCAGGCCCTTCTTCTCGAATCTTCTGATGATCTCGCCGATGAGACCGCGCTGGACACCATCGGGCTTCACCATCACAAAGGTGCGATCCATTCGAACAATCACTCCTTCCCACGTGCCTTCCGGCCGCTTGCTGTCCATTCGACACGGCGGGGCACCCTGCGAAGCCGGTAGTTGCTCTGGCATTTGGACGAGCAGAAGTAGAATATTGCTCCGTCTTTCCTGACGAAGAGCTTGCCTGTTCCTGGTTCAAGCTGATCTCCACAGAAACTGCATGTATACTTCTCAACCATCAGCCTCACCGCCTCGAGAGCTTCTTCGCCTCACGTTCCGTCTCAAGGAGCATCAGGATATCTCCCTCACGGATCGGCCCGAAGGTGTTCCGGGTGATGATCCGCCCCTTGTTTGGGCCATCAAGGATCCGGCACTTCACCTGGGATGCTTCTCCGTGCATCCCGGTGAGCCCGATCACTTCGATGACTTCCGCCGGCGTTCCATTATCTGCCATAGAAGACTCAGCCTCTCAGTGCGGCAACCTGTTTCACGAGCTCTTCAACGAGATCCTTGCCTTTTCCGGATTTCACAATGGCAACTGCAGCAGAGCCGACATCAAGGCCGCAGGCAGCGCCGATATCGGTCTGTTTGGAGATGAAGATGAACGGGATCTGCTTCTCAGCACAGAGGGGCGGAAGATGCATCACAATCTCTTCCGGCTCAACATCGCCGCCGATTAACACAATCTGGGCAATGCCACGTTCAATTGCTTTTGTTGCCTCATTGGATCCCTTCTTGATCTTTCCGGTGTCCCGTGCAAGTTCGAGAGCTTCAAGCGCATTATTCTGAAGCTCATCAGGGACTTCAAATTTCTGATACATCTTTGACATAACTCACCTCATTCAGGAGGGGGGAGCCTCCGTCATCACTCATCAGCGGTTCAAAAACCGATGCTGGCGTAACCATATAATTTCACAGAGAAGGGGGATAAAGGTTCTTCTCCGGGACCGGGTGCAGCACTTCGTATATGGTTGTACCACCTTCTGAAAAGACAGGTTTCAGGCCCTCTGAAGGAAGATTCACCAGATAGCGTTCCTTTTCAAAACTGCCGACAACAATATGCGTCACGCCATACTCCTGAAGGAGAATCGGGCTTTGATCCGGGTTTTCATAGATGATTCTGACATCCTGGATCCTTTTGTGGTACCAGCCATCCTCATCGCCGCGCCAGACCAGCTCATGGCCCGGCCATCCGAGGATCGTCGGGATACCGGTAAATGACGATATCCTGGCAGCATAGGTATACCCTTCACCAACAGCTTCAACAACAACCAGGTCCCCATCAAGCGACCGAAGATACGAGATTGCCGCTGCATCTCCGGGGTGCCTGTCAAAGAGCCAGGCAGCGCCATCAAGTGTTCCGGAGCCATAGCCATATGTCAGTGGTACAGATGATGGAAGGAGCAGCAGTACAGTCACAACCAGAACAGCTGCTCCCAGTTTCACAATTTCTGGGATTTTATACGGCCATTTTGCAGCAGAGAGCCATTTTCCGGCGATAACCAGTGCTGCAAGGCCCATCATCACCCAGGCGCCGATGTATAATTTAAAGACGGTATTCATCCGGAAGAACACATCACCCATCCCATCCTGCAGGAAGATAAGTTCACAGGCGATGATTGTGGCAAGCCCTGCAATTGCTATGATATCTTCTGGCCTTCCCAGGCGCTTCAGGCAGATCAGTATCAGGGCAAGGAGAGCAACTCCTGCTGCCAGGTACCCGAAAAAGTAGGCAGCCAGCAAAATGGCAAGCAGCCAGGGGCGGCGGTACAGCTGATCTGCTCCATATGCAAAAAAGACAGCAAGGAAGAACCCATGGACGAGGAGAAACGATACCAGGCTGCTCCCTTCTGGCACGATACCAATGCCGAGTATGCCTGCTCCTTCAATTGAGAGCAGAAGCGGGCCATAGAGGAGGAGAGAGAGCGGCGGCACGATCAGCAGGGGCATCCATTCAACGGGATCCCGCATCGCATGGCGGATACCGGTCCAAAGGGCGATCACACAATAGAGAGGGGCATACAAGAGCACATCCCACGAATGCAGCCCCGGCATGGTGCCAAGCGAGAGTGCAAGAAGAGCAGCGAGCAGCAGCCGGGATCTGAGTGCAAGATCACCATACCTGAGGAGCAGCACAGCAGCAAGCGTGAGAAAGAGGATCTGGTTGAAGATACCCAGGATATGTGCATGGGGATCTCCCCAGAAGAATGAGAATATCGGATATTCATTGATTGTCCCGGCAATAACCCGGGTACTCTCCCAGGGAATCGAGGCGACATCAGTTCCCGTGAGCAGATGCCATACGACTGCCGGGTTTGGGATGAGAAGGATCAGGGCAGGCAGCCACCGGTATCGCGGGAGGAGAAGATACCCAAAGGCAACAGCAGCCACAACCGCCATACCGGCAACTGTTGGGAGCATCAGGTTGAAGACCAGAAACGAGTCTGCTCCGATCACATGTCCAGGGGCACCGGACATCCAGTGTCCAAGATAATAGTAGATTGAGAGATCAGATCCTGCAAACCAGGGATCCAGCGGGGGAACAACGGGGTTGCGCATCACCGAGGCGAGGAATGCATGATCCATGAACTTCTCGGCAAACGAGATTGCAGGGTTATAAAACCGGATCAGAAGCAGATAGAGAAAGCCCGCGAGAAAGGCGATATCCCAGCCGATCTGCTGGCGAAATAGAGACAGGTTGTACTGCTTTTTCAGTACCATGAAACAAAATAGACCAATAAAACAGACTGTTGCAAGAGCAACAGGGAGACGGAAGAACCCGCAATACCAGGTAATGAACGTAAAGAAGAGGAGCGATACGGGATAGGAGAGAGGATAGGCAATATCTTCAAGCGTCTCCCTGAGAAGCGGGTAGATTGCAAGCTGGAGAAGCTTCAGAAGAGCCAGCCAGAGGATGACGGTGACAAGCTGCAGCTCAGCTTCAATCAATGAATATCCCTCCTGAGATCACCTGAGAATGCCCGTTTGAGAAGTGTCACGGTCCAGTCTCCAAAATAGAAGATTGAGAGAACCCCGCCTGCCAGCGTCACCAGGTTCTTGATGAGATGATCAACAACAGCGATCAGGACAGCTGCTCCGGCAGAGACACCCGCAAGCTCAAACGTCATGGCAAGTGCCAGTTCATAGGTTCCAATCCCGCCTGGAGTGATCGGCACTGCCTTGACCAGGTTGCCAACCACGATCGCAAGGATCACAACCATCACCGATACAGATTCACCAAACATCCAGACAACCATCAGGCAGACCAGGCAGTCGATCAGCCAGATAACAATCGAGGAGAGGAGGAGTGTGCCGAGTGCAGACGGGGTCAGGGAAACCGATCGGATCTGAGCAAGGATCTCAATTCCTTTTGCAATAAAACGGTTTTGCGAGGATAGTGAACCAGAATACCAGAGGAGGATGAGAAAAAGGATGCCGCCGAGAAGAATGATGCCAATCACAATCGAAAACCATTCCTGGTGGCCGATGGCAAACGGCAGTGCCAGTGCCCCGATGAGTGCGATTGTCAGCAGATCGAAAACCCGCTCGGTCAGAACCGAGGAGAAGCCGGTTGTATACGTCGTCTCTTTCTCGTGCTTCAGGATCAGCAGGCGGATCAGATCACCGAGGCGTGCCGGGACGATCAGGTTTGCTGTCTGGGAGACAAAGATGCAGGCAGTCGCAAAGATGCCTGTTGCCAGGACAGAAAGCCGCCCCAGGATATACGAGTACCGCACCCCCCTCAGGTACCATGCAAGAAGGCAGATTGCAGCTGCTGCTGCCAGGTACCGTGGATCTGCTTCCTGGATAGTGATCAAAAGCTCGTCCCAGACACGGGAGAGCAGAAACGCGATGATACCTCCCGCAATTGCTGTCGAGAGAAGAAGGGTGCTAATCTTTCTCAGCATGGAGGCGCCACCAGAGCCTGAGAATCTCAGATCCCATACCCGTTACATCAGAGAGCTGCACGGTTGTTCCTGCACCCTGCTGCCAGGTGACTGGAAACTCACAGACATGGTATCCTCCCCGCTGTGCACGCACAAGCAGTTCGGTATCCCAGAACCAGTGTGGCGCACGGATCGCTGGCAGCAGGTCAAGGAGCAGGTTCCGCGAGAAGGCTTTGAACCCGCACTGGTGATCATAGAGGCGGCTGCCGAGGATGAACCTGACAAGCATGTTATATCCCCTGCTCGCAATCTCCCTTTTGCTGTCACGATCGATCCGTGAATCCGGCATAAGCCGGGATCCTGTTGCGATATCAAAGCCTGATCGGATTGCCTGGATCAGATCCCCAAGATGAGACATGTCAGTTGCGAGATCAACATCATAATAACAGAAAATATCACCTTTTGATTCCCTGAAGGCACGGGTCAGCGCCCGTCCCCGACCCAGACGCTCATCGGCATGGAGTAGGCGGACGCGGGAGTCACGCTCTTCCCATCCGGCAACAAGCTCCGCACTGCCGTCATCAGATCCATCCTCGGCAACCAGCAGTTCAAAGGAACTGCAGATCTCCTCAAGATAGTGAAGTGATGCGGGTATAGCGTCTATAAGCGCAGCCCGGTCATTATAGACCGGAATAACTGCTGAAACCTCGCATGTATCTATCATTTCAGCCACTCCAGAACCTCATCTGCAATCCGCTCACCAGCCCTGACAGATCCTTCCATACTCCGTTCAGGATAGTTCTCCACTGAAAACATCCCTGCAAGAAAGAGGCCGGGTGCTGGCTGTGAATGTGGAATGTGTGCTCTGTATCCTGTCACATAGACCGGACCCGCATCAGGTTCGATACAGAGCGTATGCCAGTGAATCGCCTCCCGGGGAATGGAGAACCGTTTGCAGAAGTCCCTGATGAAATGCTCTTTGCAGTCTTTGGGCAGTTGATTCAAAAAATATGATGCAATATAGACGATATGTTCTCCGTACCGATCGAATGGCACAAAGTTTGTATGAACAATCACTGCGCCATAGGGGGCGGGATCTCCCATGTTTACCCAGTAGATCCCCGCTGCCGGATCAATTGACATTCCAAGGGTGAGGCATGCAGCACCCTGGTAGGGGAGGGGCTGAAGCGGAACCGAACAGATACGGGCAGTCTCCTGTGGAGGGAGCGTGGATATGAGGCAATCATACCGTTTGCCGTCAACGATCCAGCCACCATCTGCAAACCGGGCGCTTTCAACAGCATGGCCTTTCTGCAAGCAGCAGCCAGCGTCATCCAGGCGGGCGGTGATTGCATCGATCAGCCCGACAAAACCTCCCCTGAGATAGCCGAGCCGCTCACCTTCCGGCCCACGGTTTGACCGGATAGCAATCCTGCTTACAAGCCATGCAGCAGAGACAGTTCCATGTGCATCTCCAAACTTCGACCTGAGCAATGGCTCAAAGAACGACGCATACACCCCTTCTCCCACATAATCAATGCAATAGTCCTTTGCCGTGATATCATCCAGTTTGTCCGGGTCAGCAGAGCGGGAACGGAGTACAAAACGGGCAAGACGGATCTTTTCAAAGACTGAAAGGTGAGGGTAGCGAAGGATCTGGATGGGGGTTGTCAGTGGATGAATTGTTCCATTGACCATGTACCCGGTGCTCCCGTGAAGCCATTCAAGCTGGTCTGAGATTCCAAGCTCTTCAATCAGGCTGATAAGCCTTGAGTCACCGGAGAAGCAGTGATGGTAGAATGATTCGATTGCGTAACCCTGGCGCTGGTACGAGGAGAGACAACCCCCCGCTTCTTCACCCTTTTCATAAATGGTGACCTTGTGGGTTTTTGAGAGGCGAAGTGCCGCGAGAAGGCCGGTTAAACCACCACCAATTACGCAAATATGCATCCATCTATTGTGTTATTGAGGAACATAAGAAAGTTTTTGAATCATTCCACCCAAATCATTAAGAAACCATATATACTGAGGATACCTATCGTAATCTATATTGAGGATGGTGTCAGCTAAATGCGTGTATTTTTCATCGGATTCGGACAGGCCGGGGGGAAAATTGTCGATATGTTTCTTGCCCAGGATCGGAGACTTCAGCAGGGAAGTTTCCGCGGTATTGCTGTGAATACGGCAAGAACCGATTTAATGGGCCTAAAACACATAGACATGAAAGACAGGCTCTTAATCGGCCAGACGGTTGTGAAGGGCCACGGTGTTGGAACCGACAATGTCACCGGCGCAAAAATTGCCGCAGATGAGATCGACACCATCATCAACGCCATCGACACCAGGGGAACGCACGATATCGACGCATTTGTCGTGGTTGCAGGACTCGGTGGCGGCACCGGATCCGGAGGCACACCAGTCCTCTGCCGGCATTTAAAGCGTATTTACCGTGAGCCTGTCTATGCACTCGGGATGATCCCGGCACCTGAGGAAGGACGTTTGTACTCATACAACTCCGCCCGCAGCCTTGCAACACTTGTCCATGAGGCCGATAACACCTTCATCTTCGACAACAGTGCCTGGAAGAACGAAGGTGAGAGCGTAAAAAGTGCATATGAGCGGTTGAATGACGAGCTCGTCCGAAGGTTCGGCGTACTCTTCCGTGCTGGCGAAGTTGGAAAACTCGGTGTTGGAGAGATGGTTGTTGACTCCTCAGAAATCATCAACACCCTGCGTGGTGGAGGGATCTCAACCATCGGGTATGCCATCTCAGATGTGGTAACAAAATCAAAACAGAAAAAGGGTTTATTCTCCGGGTTTGGAAAGAAGGATAAGGCCGAGAGTGCACTGACTGGCGAAGACAAATCCGCAAAGATCATCGGTCTCGTCAGAAGGGCGATGCTCGGCCGCCTGACACTCCCCTGCGACTACACCACAGCCGAACGTGCCCTGGTGCTGGTTGCAGGGCCTCCTGAAGAGATGGACAGAAAGGGTGTTGAAAAATCCAAGTCATGGGTGGAAGAAAACATTGCAGGGGTTGAGGTCCGGGGCGGTGATTACCCGCTTGAGTCCAATTATATCGCTGCAGTTGTTGTCCTTGCAACTATCGGCCATGCCCCCAGAATAGCTGAACTCCTTGAAGTAGCAAAAGAGACGAAACAGGATGTTATCAAATCAAAAGACCGGAAGTCAACGATGTTTGAAGATGCAATTGATCCGCTCTTTGAGTGAGGGAAGAGAGATGAAACGAATTATCCTACTACTACTGCTTGCCTGCTTTGCACTCTGTGCAGTTCCTGCCTGTGCAATTACCGTAACGCCCCCATCAGGTATTCCAACAGGTGACCTGACACCGGGAACACGACTCTCAATAGAGACAACAGTTTCAGACTTTATTGGTGGATCAGGAACCACGTTCCCCATGTCAGATACCCTGCAGCTCTATACCGATCTTGACAGCCCAAGGTGGACCGTCACCATTGTCCTTGATGGGATAGACAACCCAAGGCCGGTCAGCTCCGCGCGAACCCACAGGATATCCGGATTTGAACTTGAATACCCTTCAAGCGTTGATCTTAAAGTAATCGTCAATCTTGAGGGAGAGGTGCCTGATGTCACCGCAACCGGAGATAAGGAGATAATCCGTATCCGGCAGATCGATTCAAGTGACCGGGTGCGATCAAATGGTGAGTTTGTCGTCACCAGAACTGTTCTAAACCCTGCGGAAGTCAAGACCGCAATTACGTCCGCAAAAGGTAACCTGGAAGATTTCAGGACGAAGCTCGATGCTGCAAAGGATGACGGGGTTGACACCTCCGCTGTCGAAACCAAATATAATTCTGCAAGAAACGCACTTGAAAGTGCAACCGCAGCAGGAGATAATGTGGGTCTTGCACAGTCCTATCTTTCAACCGCACGAACCGCACTAACCGAGGGAGAGGAACTCCTTGAAGAAACAGTTGTCCAGCATGCAATCAGCAGTGCTGAGGATGTACTTGCCGATCTTGATGATACAATTGATTACTTCACAGCAAATCGGAGCATGGGATCAGACTCCCGTGTCGTCCTCATCTCCTCCAAGCGACAGAGCGTGAAGAACCAGATAGATACTGCCAAAGGAAACTATGATGCAGGTCATTATTCACTTGCAGAAAGGCAGGCAAATGATGCCCTGGATGAGGGAAAGAACGTTCTTGCCGAAGCCCGCGATCTCAGGGAGCAGGTTGAATCACTGCCGGTATTTGTTGATCCCGGCAAACCATATCTCTGGGTGGTGCTTGGAGCTGCTGTGATTGGTGCTGTTGGATTCGTCGTGATAAAGAAACGGCGAACCTGGGATGAACTGGGATAAAAGAGGGCTTTTCCTCATCTTCCCCACCTGACTTTTTTAGACTCTTTTTAAAGAAGGGCCATAGTATTGATTATTTAGAAAAGCCCCAGAGTGCCCGCTTCTCCGCACCACACATGCTTCGCAAGGGAGGTTGAGTTCGGGTTACCGCAGATACTGGCGCGGAAGGGGCGGGAATGCTCCGGGTGCTCCTCTTTGGCCTGACCCCGCCCCCCCCGATACCCGCGCCGCACCTGCTTCACTCACTCACAAATGTTCCCGGTTGCTGCATCGGGATCGTTTCCCGCGTTCCGAAGAATTCAGGAAAAACAGAAGCGATCAGAATTTGGAGAAAGAGTCCAATTCATATCCCACTCACCAGCTGGTGTGTGAGACAGGGTTTCACCCGGAGACCTGTGTAAAGAGATCATACCTGATGCTCCCAACAGGCGCCTGCCGGGTGAAGTAGTAGGGAATCAGTCT
This sequence comes from Methanocalculus natronophilus, assembly GCF_038751955.1. Classification (NCBI taxonomy): domain Archaea; kingdom Methanobacteriati; phylum Methanobacteriota; class Methanomicrobia; order Methanomicrobiales; family Methanocalculaceae; genus Methanocalculus; species Methanocalculus natronophilus. The sequence continues at coordinate 17,678 of NZ_JBCEXH010000009.1, forward strand.
CTCGTTCACCTGATGATACCCGAGCCAGTAGCTGTGTCTCATGGTTGTTTTCTCATAGCCCGGCAGTTCTTCGAAACTATCCCGGTCATGGGCGATAATGAGGTCAAAGTCCCTGGCAAGGAGGATACCCGCATCTGGTTTTTCTCCATAATAGGTAAATTTCGACCACTGATCCCCGCGATAATACCAGGGAAGCGGCCAGAAGGTGCTGGTTGCAATGGCAACATTATCAGATTCGTCTATTATGACCATCAGTTCCCTGAGTTCCTCAGAGTTCTGCACCTGCACAATCGGCTCAGAGATATCTGCCGGAGTAAAAGCAACATGCATGGTCATCACGGCTAAGAAGAGAAGTGCCACGGCAAGAACCACTGCCTTGAGGTACTTCATTCCATCTTTTGTGCCATCGGTTGAGAAAAAGTATGTTGCAACAAAGATCATCGGGAGCAGCTGGTGGAGAATCAGCCAGGGAACTTTCTCACCAATATATGCATAGACTGCAAGTGAGGCGATCATCCACCAGATGCAGAACCTGATAAATTCGTGGCGGGGATCAAAGACCCTGCCTGCTTCAGGCCTCCTGAAGAAAGAAGAGAGCCGTTCTTTCAGGGAGAATTGAGGAGGGGAGGGGTGTGTACACGATATGTCATCTGGAGATGCGTCTCTTCTGGACCTGCATGCCTGAAGATGTGATCGCACGCTGCCGATAATTGGCCCTCCAATGGTGAAACGGAGTATACCAACTGCTGCCAGTATCAGAATCGGCACTTCATACAGGACAAACAGAATCAGGTAATAGTACCATGGCCCTCCCAGCCGCTCAATGCCATGCATCTCAGTCCAGTGAGAGATGGCCATCTGCCCGGCTCTCAGCACAATCTCAGGATGTGCACCAAATGACGAATAGAAGATGGCCATAATGCTGCCTCCGAGAAGGGCAGCAGACAAAATATCCCGTCTCCAGGTTTTTGGAAATATCAGCCGCCTGCTCTGAAGCGCGTATACAAGATAGGCACCAAAGATTACCAGTACAATTGGCATATTCTCCTTGCTCGACATCCCTAATCCTGCTGCAAGGCCGGCAACAAGTGCAAACCTGGCTTTTCCTGACTGAAAATATGCCAGCGCCGCTACAACAAGCAGGAGAGAGAAGAACGCAATAAAGATGTCATTGCGGAGAAAGCGGGAGAAATATACCATATTTGGAGATATGGCAAGAAACAGGCCGGCAATTACCATCTGCCTGCCATCAATATATCCAAGCCTGTAGAGGGGATAGACGAGTGCGACAAGTGCGGTCCCAAGGATTGCCGGGAGCAACCTGCCGACGAGATCGGTATCACCAAATATCGAGAAGAGCCCTGCTGTTACATAGAAGAGGAATGGGCCATGGAATACCGGATCATAGATATAGGTACCTTCAGTCAGAAGCTTGTATGCAAACCAGGCATGCACCGCTTCATCATGGTGGTAGAGTTTGAGATCAAGAAAGGCAAACCGCAGGATAGCCGTTGTGAGCAGGATACAAATGAGTATAGACTCCGGCTTGCGAAGCCGCTCAAAAAATGATAAAAAAACAGGTGCGGCTTTCATTGCCGCTATCACACGATGATCAGCCCTCAAGGACGATCTCAATACCAATGTCCTTGGGCACCTGAATTCGCATCAACTGGCGGAGTGCACGCTCATCTGCATCAATGTCGATGAGACGCTTGTGAACACGCATCTGCCACCGATCCCATGTTGCAGTCCCTTCACCATCCGGACTCTTCCGGATAGGGACAACAAGACGCTTTGTCGGAAGCGATATCGGACCTGCAAGATTGACACCGGTTCGCTCGGCGATCTCACGTATCCGGGAGCAGACCGATTCAAGTTTTTTATAATCTGTCCCGGTAAGGCGTATTCTGGCTTTCTGCATAGGGAGTCACCGCAAAAGATGAGAAATTATCTCATCTGCTTCGCTTTTGTGTCGAGGACAATACCTGCAGCGATGGTTGAGCCCATATCACGGACCGCGAAGCGGCCGAGCTGCGGAAGCTCTTTTGCCTTCTCAAGGACGAGCGGGCGGGTGGGGACGATCTTTACGATTGCAGCGTCGCCGGATTTCAGGAACGCCGGGTTCTCCTCTTTCACCTGGCCGCTCCTTGGGTCAAGCTTCTTCTGGAGCTCAAGGAAGGTACAGGCCACCTGGGCGGTGTGGCAGTGGAAAACCGGTGTGTATCCGACAGAGAGGACGCTTGGGTGCTGGAGAACAACGACCTGGGCGGTAAATTCCTCAACAACGGTTGGAGGTTCATCGACAGGACCACAGACATCGCCACGGCGGATATCGTTCTTTGCGATACCACGCACATTGAATCCGACGTTGTCGCCGGGGTATGCCTGCGAATGTTCTTCATGGTGCATCTCAATGGATTTGACCTCACCCTCTTTGTTGGCAGGCATGAAGGAGACCTTCATTCCCTTCTTCAGGATACCGGTTTCAACACGGCCAACAGGCACAGTTCCGATACCGGAGATGGTATAGACATCCTGGATCGGGAGACGGAGTGGCTTGTCAGTCGGTTTCTCCGGCTCTTTCAGGGTGTCAAGTGCCTCAACAAGTGATGGTCCCTTGTACCAGGGAGTCTCCTCAGAGTTCTTTGCAACATTTGCCCCGGTAAATGAACTCATCGGGATGACGATTGTCTCATCAGGCTTGTACCCGACCATCTTGATGAGATCAAAGAGCTGTTTCTTGACCTCTTCAAACCGCTTCTCATCGTATTTCACTGCATCCATCTTGTTGACAGCGATGATCAGCTGGTTGATACCAAGTGTCCGTGAAAGGAAGACGTGCTCCTTGGTCTGCTCCATCGGGCCATCAGGTGCAGCAACGACAAGCACTGCTGCATCCGCCTGGGATGCGCCGGTGATCATGTTCTTGACAAAGTCCCGGTGGCCGGGGCAGTCGACGACGGTGAAGTAGTACTTCGCGGTGTCGAACCGCTTGTGAGCGATATCGATGGTGATACCACGGTCACGTTCTTCTTTGAGGCTGTCCATCACCCATGCAAATTCGAAGGAACCCTTACCTTTGGATTCGGCTTCCTTTCTGAATGAATCGATGATATGCTGGGCCACAGCTCCGGTCTCAAAGAGAAGGCGACCGACCGTGGTTGACTTTCCGTGGTCAATATGGCCGATAACGGCTAAATTCATGTGTGGCTTTTCTGCTGCCATTCTCAATCCTCCACTCTTAGAGAGACGGTAAAGCGTACAGTCTGTCCAATGCGAGTATAATAGATTGGAGAGGGAACTATATAAAATATTTCACTTTTTGCAGCCAAATCCTCAAAGAAACGATACACTGATGTTATATACGCACCTATGCTCATCACATGAAGACCTTGCCGTTCAATCGTGGGCCAAACGACCGGATCACTGTCCAGTGCGCGACCGGAGAGGTGCCCGTCCATACACGCTGCGCCTATTGCAGGCACTGCGCGGGGATCAGGATCGGAAAGAGGGTAACGCCAAACCCAATTACACAGACATATGGCAAAGTCAAACGCTCCATGTCTGTTGACGAGGAGCTGATTAATGCCGGTCTGATGTTCAACACCCTGGCAGCCGACCCCCGCGCAGAAGCAATCGAGTGTGCGGACGAGAAAGAAACGGGGTATGCACGGATTACGGCCCGATAGAGCCGCTCAGCAGCCACTATTATCACCTTCTCTTTTTTTTACACCCATAGTGTGTCCACTCATCTCAGGCGCAGGCGCAGACCATCACCAGGAGACAGACGGCACGGATGATCTCATTTGCTGCACCCACAACATCCCCGTTGATACCGCCAAACAGCCTGTCTGCTCCAAAGAGCAGGACCAGCGTGGCAACTGACGACCCAAAAAGCCCTGAGACGATGACAATCCAGGGTATTGGAAGGAGAAAGAGGGGCAGGGTCAGCAGCCATGCAGCAGCCACAAACCAGGGGCGCCCCTGCCAGAAGAGAAAGCTATGGATTCCGTCACGAAACGGGCGGCCGGCAGCCGTGAGCGTTGCCATCGAAACCTTTGCCGACACCTCGGCAACCACGATTGCAAACGGAATGATTGCAAGTGACGTGAGAGAGCCAAACGAGATGAGCGTGATCAGAAGTCCAAGGGCAACACCCCCGGCCCCAACCCGGCGATCAGTCAATGCCCTGATCCGGGTCTCACGGCTCCCGTGAGCCATCAGGCCGTCACCGAGATCCAGCAGACCGTCAAAATGGTTGCAACCGGATACAAGGAGGATCAGGCCCAGTGAAACAGCAGCAGCTGCCATCGGGCTCTGGATCAGGATGAGAGGGAGCGCTGCGATTGCACCGATCAGGTATCCGGCAAGCGGGTACAGGTAGGATCGTTTCGCAAATGCCTCAAAATCTGCTGGTTTTCCAACCGGCAGTATTGTTGTGAACTGCAGGAGTGCCCGGATTCCCTCTGCTATCGTCATCTGATTTTCAACCCGCATTTAGCCTTCACTATACAGTTTCGAGGTGCATCCGGCAATGAGCCCGGCAACCGCATCATCAAGAAACGGGCCAAGCGTCCCGAGGATGCCTGGCTTCTTCTGGTCGTACCTGGTAAACTCAAACCGGGCATAGGTCCCGGCGATGATCTCGGCAATTGCCATGCCGATGATCTCATCAGCAAGGAGAAATACAGGATCATCAGCAATCTCTGAGTCCTCCCGTCTGGTGTAGAGTTCGTCTTCAAGCAGTAATGCCGAGAGAATGAGTGCCGAGACATTTGGATCCTGAAACGCACGCCTGATATTCTTCTCAAGGACCAGTCTCCCCTCATCTTCAGTCAGGCCATGAGGGACATAGAGTTCCATCCCGGCATCAAGCATTGCTTCCATTGAAACACCCTCTGCGGCGAGCCGCTCTTCAATCTCAAACATACGTGATCATTATCTTTGCAAGGCGGCATACATAACCTCTATGGCATTTCTCTCAGATGATCCGGCATATAAACCAGAAAGACCGGTCTTTGCATCAATCCTGGCCAATACCGCACTCTCCGGGATACCGGGGATCTCAGGTGCCGGTGCAGGCCCGGAGATGACTTTTTATACGCCGATCCTCGATGCTGAACTGATTGTAGAGGGTGCAATCACCAGCATGCCCATCAGGCCCGACACGCCAACAGGATGCCCAACACCTGCATCCATCACCCGCGCGATGATGGGTCTCACCGGGCTTGCCCCGCTCTTTGTCAATGCCGGCCTCAGGCATCCACCGACAATACCCACCTATCACTTAAACGGGCATCCCGGAGCGGATCCACGAAACGGGGATGCCGTGCCTGATGCGGGAATACTCTATTCCAGGGGAGAGAGGCTGGGATCGTTTCTCTCCTGCCTCTCGGATATGCTTGTCATCGGAGAATGCGTTCCCGGCGGGACGACAACTGCGCTCTGTGTACTCCGCGCTCTCGGATACCCGGCACGGGTTTCAAGCAGCTTTGTCGACAACCCGCATTCAGAGAAAGAGGAGATTGCAGCAGCCGTTCTTCAGAACGTGCAGACCGGTGCAATAACCAGGCCACTGGATATTATCCGGGCAGCCGGGGATCCGATGATGGCAGCAGCAGCAGGCATGATCGCGGGGTTTTCAGGCAGGATCATCCTTGCAGGCGGCACCCAGATGCTTGCTGTTGCTTCTGTTGCAAAAGCACTTGATCTCAGGATGCCTGCAATCGCAACAACGGTGTATGTCCGTGACGACAGGTCTGCAAACTTCTCTGAGATTGCAAGGGATATCGGGATAGAGACGATATATGTCGATCCGGATTTTGGTGCACTGGCCCATGCAGGACTTGCCCGGTACTGTATCGGGGAAGTAAAGGAGGGGATGGGAGCTGGCGGCGCGATGTACCTTGCCCATGCTCTTGGGTATTCTCCGTCAGAGATTAAAGACGCAATATTCAGAACCATCTCCGCCTACTCCTGAAATAATAAGACCAATAAACGCCAAATGTACATCAAGGATATGCTGCCCCTGTATGTTGTCAATAATTATGGCCAGTTCAACCATCTCATCCACAGGATGATCCGTGATCTTGAAATCGAAGTCCGGATGATTCCAAATACAACCCCGGCAAACGAGGTTCGCAACCAGTGCCGCGGAATCATCCTCGGCGGCGGCCCGAGCATGGAGCGTACCGGCAACTGTGCCGAATACCTTCATCTCGACATTCCTGTTCTTGGAATATGCCTTGGCCACCAGCTGATCGCGCTTGAATTCGGCGGGGAGATCGGACCGGGTACAGCCGGAGGATATGGCAGTGTCGATGTGGATATTCTCAGACACGGTCAGTTGCTCTCCGGATACCCGGAGAGAATCCATGTCTGGGCATCCCATGCTGACGAGGTGAAACACCTGCCTGATGGTTTTGAGATCCTGGCTGCCTCCTCCATCTGCCAGATCGAAGCGATTGCATCTGAAGATAAGCGGATGTACGGTCTCCAGTGGCATCCGGAAGTGAGCCACAGCAAAGACGGACACCTGATCTACGAGAACTTTAACCGCATATGTATGGAGTAGAAGAACTGGGCCGTGCTCTTCAGGCGATCGGCTTCTCATGCCGTATGTGCGGTGGGTGCTGCCGTGGAGAGGAGGATGAAGGCCGTGTCATCGTCTCACCAATTGAGATTGATGGTCTTGCCTCGGCTACCGGGATGGAGAGGGAAGAGATGGTGAAACCCTATCCCGAATTCATTGAGTCCGGTGATGGCCATAGCTTCACCTTTGAATGGTGTATCAGACGATCTGGCAGTGGATGTATCTTCCATTCTGAGAACGGCAGCTGTTTGGTATATGCGGTGCGCCCCTGGATCTGCAGGACGTACCCGTTTGCACTCGACGGCGAGCAGTTAACCGTCTCAGAATGCCCTGGAACCGGAGGGGAGATGACAGAGGAGGCGGCTGGTGCGCTTGCCAATGCACTCATCCTGAGGAAGAGGGCAGAAGAGGAGGAAGAGGATGCGGTCTTAAAGCTATATGCAGCCGCGACACTGCCGGATGACGGCCCGGTGGTCTTTGACAGCAGGGGTATGTGGAGAATACATGGGTGAATTACAGATCGTCGGGACTGCGCATGTCTCACAGAAAAGTATCGATGATGTCACAGCAGCAATAGCGGAATTTCAACCCGATATTATTGCAGTTGAGCTTGATGCTCCCCGCTATGCCGCACTGAAACAGCAGGAGGAGAGTAGAGAGGGACCGGGAGTCTCTGAGATCCTGACATCCGGGAATATGACCCAGCTGCTGATCCAGTGGGTGCTTGCCTATGTCCAGAGAAAGATCGGGATGAATGTCGGGATCGAGCCCGGAGCAGAGATGAAGGAAGCAATCCGGATCGCCGAAGCAGAAGGGATACGGATTGCCTTAATTGATCGGGATATCCGTATCACGCTCTCCCGTTTCTGGACCATGATGACGCTTCGTGAGAAGTGCAGGATGCTCTATGCGCTTGCCGTCTCAGTCACCGGCGTATCCGGCGAGGAGATCGACATCGATTCCCTCACCGAACAGGACGTTGTCACGCTTGCTCTTGAGGAATTCAGAAAATTTGCCCCAAATGCAGCAAAGGCACTTATCGATGAGCGGGATGCCTATCTTGCCCATAACCTCATCCCGCTTTCCCGTGGAGACAACCGTGTCCTTGCAGTACTTGGAGCAGGTCATGTCAGGGGTGTATCTGCGTACCTGGAAGAGCCGGAGACGCTCCCTCCCATACACAGGCTCACAGAACAGGTCAAAAAGCCGCCATGGGGAAAAATTATCGGGTTTGGCGTTCTTGCGCTCTTTCTCACCCTGATTATTGCAATCCTCTTTTCAGGGGTTGGTTATGATGTACTGTTTGCCGCATTTCTCTGGTGGATAGCAATCAATGGAACGCTTGCCGCACTCGCCACCCTCCTTGCCCGCGGCCATCCCATATCCGCAGGTGTTGCCTTTTCCTGTGCATGGCTCACCTCGCTGAACCCGATGCTTGCTGCCGGGTGGTTTGCAGCAATAGCAGAGGCAAAGATAAGGAAGCCGGCAATTGCGGATATGAAGGCGATAAGCAGGGCTGACAGTTTCTCTGAGATGAGCAGAATTCCCCTCTTCCGGGTGGTGCTGGTTGCAGCGCTTGCAAATATCGGGAGTACGCTTGGAACGTTTCTCTACTTTATCTTCATCTTTCCGCTGCTTGGGATCGACCCGACGGTGCTGATCACTGACGGGTTTTCCAATATCGTCAATACCCTCTCAGGTATTGTATAGAGAGCATCCGGTCCGGTTGGTTTACCATAATTTCAAAAGGTGTTCAACCGGAAACAATACCTGCCAGGTATGTCGGCAGACAATTGCTGGTTGCGCAAAGAATAACCATATGGAAGACACTTCTATCTACCATGATTCAGAACAAAAACATTGCCAACTTTGGCGTCACCATCATCCAGGCGCGCCACAGCATCAGGCATTTCAAGGACAGCCCCATTCCGGAGGAGATCATCAGAAAGGTGCTTGATTGTGCAAAATCCGCACCTTCGGCAAGGAATATCCAGCCATGGCTGTTTGGGATTATCACCGATGCCCGGACACGGTCACAGATAGCTGACCTGACGGATCATGGGAAATTCATTGCTGAAGCACCGGTCTGCTTTGCCGTATTTGGTGAGCGCGACCAGCAGTATGTGGTTGAGGACTGCTGTGCCGCAACCGAGAACATCCTGATTGCCCTGACCGGGTATGGTATCGGGTCATGCTGGGTTGCAGGCCATGGAAAAGCGTATGCAGAACCGATCCGGGAGATGCTGGGCGTCCCTGAGAAATATACCCTTATCTCGCTTATTGCTGCGGGAGAGGCAAAAACCGAGGGTTTTGTGCTTGCGAAAAAGAAGAGCCTTGATGAGATCACCTTCAAAGAGAGATTTGGATCCGAGTGAACCTCTTTCTCTCTCTTTTCAGCAAAACAAAGCACCCATACTGCTAAAACCCTGTACGTGATCGCTTATGACCCCTCCCATTCTGCAGGTCGCACTTGACATACCTGATCTCAGCCGCGCCTATGCAATAGCCGGGGAGACGCTGGCAGGCGGGGCAGACTGGATCGAGATCGGCACGCCGCTCATCAAGAGCGAGGGTATGCATGCCGTGAGGGAGATCCGGGCGCACCATCCGGATACACCCATCGTCGCAGACATGAAAACCAGCGATACCGGGGCGCTTGAGGTTGAGATGGCGGCAAAAGCCGGTGCAGGAATCGTCTGCATCCTTGCCGAATCCGATGACGCGGTCATCAGGGAGGCGGTGAAGGCAGCAGATCTCTATGGTGTGCAGCTGATGGGGGATATGATGAATGTCGGGGACCCCGTAACCCGTGCCCGTGAACTCGAGGAGATGGGAGTCCATATCATCAATGCCCATGTCGGGATTGACCAGCAGATGATCGGGAAGGACTCCCTCGAACTCCTTGAACGGCTCACCGGCACAGTCTCTATCCCGATTGCCGCTGCCGGCGGCCTTGATGCTGCGCGGGCGGCTGAGGCAGTTGCCCATGGGGCAGAGATCGTCATCATCGGCGGGGCGATCATCCGATCCAGCGATGTCACCGCCTCCACCGCCCAGATCCGATCGGCTATCGATGCACCAAAGCCACGATCCCAGCAGAAGCGGGATCAGACGGAGGAGATCCGATCGATGCTGGAAGAGGCGTCCTCATCAAACGTCTCCGATGCGATGCACCGGAAAGGGGCGATGAGCGGTCTGAAACGGTACTACGGAACCGGGAAGATGATCGGCCGTGCCATCACCGTCCAGACCTTCGCCGGAGACTGGGCCAAACCCGTCGAGGCGATTGATCTCGCAGCTCCCGGAGACGTGATCGTCATCAACAACAGCCGGGATACCACCATCGCTCCATGGGGGGAGCTTGCGACCCTCTCCTGCCAGAACAAGGGGGTTGCCGGTGTCATCATCGACGGAGCGGTCCGCGACCTTGACGATATCCTCGAAATGACAATTCCACTCTATGCAACCGCAGCAGTTCCGAACGCCGGAGAGCCCAAGGGTTTTGGAGAGATCAATGCGGAGATTGTGTGCTGCGGCCAGCAGGTACGGCCGGGAGACTGGATCATCGGGGATGCAAGCGGTGTTGTCGTCCTCCCCAAAGAGCGGGCATATGAGATCAGCCGCCGCGCAGTTCTTGTTGCCCGGACCGAGGAGCGTCTTCGCGAGGAGATCAGAAGGGGATCCACCCTCTCGGTTGTGATGGAGCTTCTCCGCTGGGAGAAGCAGTAATCAGGGGAAACGGGGCTGCCGGGATAGTTCCGGAGCAATAACTTTTCTTTTATCAGAACAATTAGTACCTAATCGGATCATGATCGCCAGCAGAAGGACGATCAGGGATTCGTCCTCTCCGGTAGAGAGAAGCAACTGAAGGAACGGAGTCACGCAGATGTTACATGAGGCAAAAGAGACGCTGCGGGAGGTGATGCAGGCGGTCACTCCCATTGCTGTGATCGTATTTCTGGTATTACTCGTTCTGATCGGATCAGGCGCAGCAGAACTGATCGACTATATTCTCGGGGTCATGATGCTGACAGCGGGAATCACGCTCTTCCTTATCGGGGTGAAGAGCGGGCTTCTCCCGATGGGGGAGGCGATCGGATCTGATCTCCCCAAACATGGATCTATCTATCTGGTGATCATCACCGCATTCCTGCTTGGATTCTTTGCAACCGTCGCCGAGCCTGATGTCAGGGTTCTGACAAATATGGTCGATCTCGTATCCAACGGAGAGATTGCCCAGAACCCACTTGTCCTCTCAATTGCGATCGGAGTCGGATTCTTCGTGATGCTGGCGATGCTCCGCATCATCCTTGGCATCCCTATCACCTGGCTCTTTGCAGCAGGATACCTGGTTGTCATCATCCTCTCCTTCATTGCACCAGCTGATTACCTCCAGATCGCATACGACGGCGGGGGCGTCACCACCGGGCCGCTGACCGTCCCATTCATCCTTGCCCTCGGTATCGGTCTCAGCTCGGTACTTGCCGGAAGATCAGCGCTCACTGATGGCTTTGGGCTGATAGGTCTTGCATCCATCGGCCCCATCATCGGAATCATGGTACTGGGGATACTCCTATGATATCTGAGCTTGGAGTCCTGACCGGTATCAACCATGTCATCCTTGAAGCGATCATCGCACTGATCCCGCTCTCGATCTTCTTCATTCTCTTTCAGATTACGTACCTGAAGCTCCCCATCGGGCATGTCATCAATCTCTTCAAAGGAATTGTCTTCACCCTGTTTGGAATGATCTTCTTCCTTCAGGGGGTGAAGGTCGCCTTTATCCCGGCAGGTGAGGCGATCGGATCCTTCTTTAGCGCAATCGGGAAACCCTGGATCCTTATCCCCTTCGGTTTTCTCCTCGGGCTCCTTGCGACCTATGCAGAGCCGGCGGTACGGATTCTCTGTTACGAGATCGAGAACTCCTCAAGCGGATTCATCAGGGGAACCCTCATCCTCTACACACTCTCCCTCGGAGTCGGGATTGCCGTTGCACTCGGCATGGGGCGGATCGTCTATGGGTTCTCATTCCTCCCGATCATCATCACCGGGTACGTCATCGCCATCATCCTCCTCTGGTTTGCTGACCGCGACTTCGTCGGGATCGCCTTTGACTCAGGCGGGGTTGCAACAGGTCCGATGGCGGTTACCTTCCTGATGGCACTCGCCGTTGGGGCGGCAGCAGGAATTGAGGGGCGCGATCCGGTGATCGACGGGTTCGGGCTGATCGCACTCATTGCACTCGCACCGATCCTCTCAATCCTCATCCTTGGCATCTACTTCAAAAAGAAAAAGGTGAATACATCATGATCTGTGAAGGTTGTAAAGTACTGATTGTAACAATCGTCAAGAAAGGCTGGTCACAGCAGGTGATCGAGGCATCCCGTCAGGCGGGCGCATCGGGCGGCACGATTATTCCCGGCCGTGGAACCGGGATCCATGAGATGCAGACACTCCTTGGTCTTCGGATCGAGCCAGAAAAGGAGATCATCCTCACCATCGTCAATCCTGAACAGGCTGATACAATTCTTGAAGCCATCGTTTCAGAGGCAGAGCTTGAGAAACCGGGCAACGGGATCGCCTTTGTCATCAGCCTGGATAAGGTCGCAGGCCGTGTCCATATGTTTACAAAAGAAGGAGAAGAGTAGGATCAGCCAAGGTCGCTCTCCCGGAGGAGGGAGCCGCCTGCAGCCTGAATCTTCGAGATTGCCTCACCAGCCTGGCTCACCCTCAGGATGAGCACCGCAGCATCCCTGCCGGAATATGCATATGCATACTCGATATTAATCCCGGCATCACCGAGGATCCGGGCAACCTCATGAAGACCACCAGGTTCATCCTTCATCCGGACCGCAATCACATCGGTGAACTGGACAGCAAATCCAAGATTCTCAAGAACCGATCGCGCAGTCCCGGGGTTATCGACAAGTGCACGAACAACACCGAAACTGCTCGCCTCTGCGATTGAGAAGGCAAAGATATTCACATTGCTCTTCTGGAGGGCTTCTGCAATCGCAGCAAGCCTCCCTGGTTTATTCTCCGAGAAGACGGAGATCTGTTTGATGATATACTCTTCCTGCATCAGATGACCCTCCGGTCGATGACACGTTTTGCTTTTCCCTCAAACCGGGGGAGTGATCCCGGTTCTGCAAGCTCCACAACGACAGCCACATTCAGGGCACTTTTAAGCGTATGTTCCACTTTCTTTTTGATGTTGATGAGATCATTGATCCTATCACTGAACGCTTCAGGGGCAACCTCAACCCTGACGATCATATCATCAAGCGAGCCTTTCCGGTCAACCTCGATGATGAAATGGCCTGCAAGTTCAGGAATTCCAAGGAGTGCATGTTCAACTGCTGAGGGGAAGACGTTGATACCACGGATGATCAGCATGTCATCGACGCGGCCGGTGATCCGCTGGATCCGGGGATGTGTTCTGCCACATGCACAGGTCTCATCATCTATCCGGGTAATATCCCCGATACGGTACCGGATCATCGGAAGTGCCTCTTTCTGAAGGACGGTCATAACCAGTTCGCCCGACTCCCCGGGTTCAAGCACCTCCCCGGTTACGGGATCGATGATCTCAGGATACGCGATATCCCCCCAGATATGGATACCCTGCTGGGCAGTGCATTCAGAGAACATCGGGCCGGATATCTCGCTTGTACCATAGATATTGTACGCCCTGACCCCCATCGTCTCATAAATACGCGTCCTCATCGATTCTGACCAGGGTTCGGCACCGATGATGGCAGAGCGGAGATCGGTATCGTTTTTGATAGAGATACCCATCCGTTCTGCCGCTTCACCGATATGGATCAGGTATGATGGTGTACATGCGATGGCGGTCGCCTTCAGATCCTGCATCAGCTCGATCTGCCGCTCGGTGTTGCCGACGCTTGTCGGGAGGACGGCCGCACCGATCCGCTCAGCCCCATAATGGAGGCCAAGACCCCCGGTGAAGAGGCCATACCCATACGAGACCTGGATGACATCCCCCCGCCCAAGGCCACAGGAGGTGAGGGCACGTGCAAGCGATGTCGTCCAGAGATCGAGATCTCTTCGGGTGTACCCGACGACGGTCGGCTTCCCGGTCGTTCCGGACGAGACATGGTAGCGGACGAGCTCATCATGGGGTGCACAGAATAACCGGTCCGGATAGTTATCCCGGAGATCATGTTTATACATGAACGGGAGGAGGCGGATATCAGAAAGAGTCCTGATATCATCCGGATGCACACCCGCCTCCTTCATTCGTCGATGATAGAAGTCTGAGAAACTGTACAGCCGGTAGACGAGTGTCTTGAGGAGCCTGTACTGAAGCCTTTCGAGATCGTCCTTTTGCATCGTCTCAATCCGTGGGTCCCAGCAATGCATCAGAGATCACCCCTCCGGTCAATAACACGCTTCGCCTTCCCCTCAAACCGTGGGAGTGAGCCGGGTTCGACAAGCCTGACGGTCGTCCTGAGGGTGAGGGCTTCCTGCAGTTTCTGCTGTATCTGCTTCTGCAGTCCGACAAGGTCGCCAAGTTCACCTGAGAAGGCAGAGCGGTTCATCTCAACATCAATCGTCATCTCATCAAGATGGTGTACCCGGTCGATATATACCATGAACTGATCCCCCACCTCCGCAATGCCGAGGAGAACATGCTCAATCTGGGATGGGAAGACATTGATCCCCCGGATAACAAGCATATCATCACTCCTCCCCATAATACGTGCGATCCGCAGACCCCTACCGCATGGGCATTCATCCTCGATGAACATGGTGATATCACCTGTTCTATACCGGATCATCGGCATCGCCTCCTTTGACAGGGATGTGATGACCAGCTCACCCTTCTCACCGGGGCCAAGCGTCTCGCCGGTCGCCGGATCGATGATCTCGGGGAGATAGCAGTCCTCCCAGATATGCAGACCATGCTTCTCGGTACATTCAAAGGCGACACCGGGGCCGTACATCTCGCTCATCCCGTAGCTGTCATAGGCATCGATGGCAAGGCGGGTCTCAAGCTCATGCCGCATCGTCTCAGACCATGCTTCCGCACCAAAACAGCCAATTCTCAGTGAATCAAGGGTCACACCCATCTCTTCAACGACTTCAGTGATATGGAGCGCGTATCCCGGTGTACAGTGAAGTGCCGTCACCCCGAAGTCCTGGATCATCTCGATCTGGCGCTTTGTATTTCCTGTCGCACTCGGAACGACCATCATCCCTGTACGTTCCGCCCCGTAATGGAATCCAAGACCTCCGGTGAAGAGGCCATAGTTCACTGCATTCTGGAATGTATCGTCTGCGGTCAGGCCGACCATCGTCAGGTTTCGTGCAATCAAATCCGACCAGGTATCAATATCATGCCGTGTATAGCCGACGACCGTTGGCTTCCCGGTTGTTCCGGAGGTCGTATGGACTCGCACAACTTCCCGGCGAGGAACCGCAAAGAAACCAAACGGATATCCCTCCCGGAGATCGGTCTTCTTTGTGAACGGAAGACGGGTGATATCATCCCGCTTTTGAATATCGCTATTTGAGATCCCTGCCGCGCGAAGCCGCTCCTGGTAGAAGGGAATCTTTTCTGCCTGTGATAGTGTCCATTTTAACCGTTTTGTCTGGAGATCTTCGAGTTTTTTCCCCCGCAGAGTCTCCATCTCTTCATTCCAGAACATTGCCATCCCTGTAGATTGATTCCTGTAATGTGTGTGGTATAATGCAATAGACTTTGTCAGATGATTGACAGGGAGCACGGAGAGGGTGCTGGCAGAAGAAATCTTAATAGTATAGAATGAATCCATAGAAACTGAGTTACTATGGTAGACAAAGCAGGACTTGGAAGCTTTCTGTTTGGGATTATCCTCATTGTGCTTGGAGGATACGGCATATATCTCTACATCCCGGAAGTCATTGCCGTTTTGAAAGGATCGCTTGGGATTATTGCCGTTTTGATCGGGTTATTCCTTGCCGTGATTGGATTTTTCATCATGAAAGAGTGAGCCGGGGGTGAGAATCACCTCACCGGCCAGAAATACCGCTCCTCAGCCTCGAATACCGGACCATGGGGCATCGTGGCCTTCACGTCAATTCTGCCGATGCCCCGGTCAAGGCTTTTGAGATCGATATCGCTATAGGGTATCCAGATACCGCGGAGCTGATAGTTATCTTCGGGGAGTGACCGGTGAATCGTATAGAATCCACGGTAAAGCCGTCTTGGCGTAACCGGATTATTCCTGCGATCAGTCTCCGGAGAATAGATTGACACCTCCATGGAGATGGATGTCCGCTCAAATGAAACCGGACGGTTCATTGAATCGAAGAACCGGTACTTGATGATCAATCCGTCCATATCATGGAATCCACCAAAATCCATCGTTTCTGCCCAGATCTCCATTCTGGCAACTGATGTCACCCCCCTGGCAGAAACCTGGGTTGCAGGCTGGTCGGTTGAGACAGGCTGTGGCGTTTCATCCGGAGGGTGGAATACTGCCTGGTCATGCTCTTTGTTCTCCTCTGCTTCTTCTGCGAGTCCCGGAAGGGTATACGTACACCCGGCAGTGACAAGCAGCAGGGTGAGGGAAAGGAGGAGTAAAATACGTGTATATGCCATATTGCCAGAATATGCAGTACCAACAGATAATTATTCTCTTTCAACCGATCCAGAATGGAGGAATGGATCGATCACTATGAAACAGCACCAGGTTCCCGGTTGTATTATAGATTTTATTTCCCTGTATTGTGCTGGAAAAAGCTACCGGACAGTACTCTACCCCTGGATTGACAATCCAGACATACTGCCGGATCTATGGCTGGACATCCCTTTTGAGCAGCGGGTTGCCATCACAAACGATGATTATGCAGACGCACCTGATGGAGTCAGGCTTATCCGTGGCGACTCCATCCAAACCCTTGCCGGGTGTTCGCAGTTCTTTGATCTGATCCTCTGTTTCCCTCCACGTGAAACAGGTGTTATCTCAGGTACGCTTATTGCAGAAGATACAAGCCCCATAGACATTCATGATGCTGCATACACTATCGTCATCTTCAGTGCCGCACTTCGCCTCCAGCCCAAAGGAGCCTTATTTGCAGTTGTCTATCCCTCATTCCTCACCAATGGAAAACATATACATCTGCTGAACCGGCTCGGGCTCTTCTGTGAAGCAGCACTCTCCATCCCACAGGACGGCATCCCCAGAGAGATGGGAAAACTGCCCCTGCTCCTCATCATCAGAAAAGGAGCGTGTGATCAGCTGATGGCAGGGGAACTTGGACCTGATCGGTTTCGGCAGGAGATACTCCTTGGAAACCTGGCGACACGTACCAATGGAAAGAAACCGGAACTCGGCATATTCGTCCCTTCCACGAGCTTCAGGAGCCTTGAGGAGATACGGCTCGATGAGACGATCAGGAGGCTCGCAGAAGAGCATGGCACCGCTCCTGTGCCCTTCTCGGGCATCACAAAGTCCATCTCCATCGGTGCATGCGGGACACTGCAGGATGCTGGCAGGAGGCTCTACCTTCCCCTCTCTCCGGATGACCCACCAGTCACAACAGCAGACGATCTCACTGGTATGCCTGATGAAGCAGCATGCATTCTTCTCAGGCAATCTGTTGCAGATCCCGCCTACCTCTGCCATTTCTTTGATACGGAACTCGGCCGGGCGATCAGAAGGCGCATCATGATGAGAGCAGATGCAGACAGCGATATCCGGGAGCTGTTAGCCGAAACAGAGATCTATCTGCCTCCTCCCCAGGTTCAGGCAGAGGTCATCAGAATCGACACGCTGATAGACACCATCATGAGCCGGCTGTCAGATATCAGAAAAGACCTTCTGGAACACCCCTATTCCACACAAAAAGCACTTGAACGGCTTGAGCAGCTGAAAGGAGATGATTCGGTTGCTGACTGGATAGAGGAGCTGCCGTTCCCGCTTGCATCAATTCTCTGGGCATATATCGCAGAGAGCAGCCCATCAAAGAAGGTTGCCCATCTCTTCCATTTCTTTGAGGCAGCAGCAGAACTGAACTCAGGCATCCTCCTCTCCATGCTTGAGCCTTCTGCAAGGTCCGGAAACGTGGATCTCCTGGATGATAATCCAGCCTATCGTGGGATATACCTGAATGCGACCTTCAGAAGCTGGATTATCCTCTCAAGGCGTGCCGCACGGCTGATCAGAAGAGAGTCGGAGTCCCTTTGGAGAGGTGATGGGGAATTGTCATTTCTCATCAGGGCAAACCGTGACTTTCTCAGTATGGTGACGAGCAAGAGGCTCTTTGCCCTCCTTGATGAGGTTGCTGACCTCAGAAACGACTGGAAAGGGCATGGGGGCATCGTCGGTGAGAAAGGGTATGAAGAGCGGCTTGGAACACTTGAAATCTACCTGAACCGCTGCAGAAGTATTCTCCGGGATCGTTTCAGGGATACTGTCCTGATCCAGCCGGGTGCAGGAACCTACCGTGATGGCATATTCACCTACCAGGTGCAGGTACTCACCGGATCACGACACCGGTTTCGGCGGATGACCATCAGCACACTCATGCCCCTTGATACAGAAAAGCTGTACCTCTATCCACGGGAAGGCGGAAATCCCCTTGAACTGCTCCCATTCTTCAGACTGATCATCCACCCCGAAACCAGAAACCCTGCATGGTACTTCTATAACCGGATGGATGGAAGAGATGTGCGGTGGGTGTCGTACCATTATGAGGCGCAACCAGAGTTTACAGAAGAAAATGAAGAGGTATATACTGCAATGAAGACGTTTGGCCTGATCCTGGAGGAAGCACCCCGGTGAGCTACAGAAGCCTCCTGCTTGAAGGGGACGCGCTTCCATTCAATCTCGATAGAACGCTTCTCTGCGGACAGGTTTTCAGGTGGGAGAAGACCGGGCAGTGGTGGACTGGCATCCTGGCAGACAACGTCGTCCACATCAGGCAGGATGGAAGAGAGCTTCATTTCACAGGCACAACGGGGGAAGAGATCACCAGGTACTTCGATCTGGATCGGGATCTTGAAGCGATACTTGCTAGTTTTCCGGATCACCCAATCCTGAACCTGGCAGTTGACCATGCACGGGGACTCCGTGTTATCAGGCAGCCTGCCTGGGAATGCACAGCCTCCTATATCGTCGCCACGTTTGCAAACATACCGGGAATACAGACACGTATCAGGCTTCTCTGTGAGCGGTTCGGAGATGAGGTTGCACCCGGCAGGCATGCCTTCCCTTCACCACGCTCCCTTGCAGCGTCACCGCTCTGTGACATCAGGGATTGTCGTGTCGGGTACAGGGACCGGTATCTCTGCAACACTGCCATGATGATTACAGAAAACCCGGCATGGGAGAGAGAGATATGGGATCTTCCCTACCAGGAAGCCCGCAAAAAACTCCTCGCCTATCCGGGTGTCGGGAAGAAGGTGGCAGACTGTATCCTCCTCTTTGCATTCCACCACTTCGAGGCAGTGCCGGTTGATGTCTGGATTGAACGGATCATGCAACAACACTTTCTCACCCGGGATCTGCGCCTTCCATATGACAGAATCGCAGATGCTGCAAGAGATATCTTTGGACCATATGCCGGGTATGCCCAGGAGTATCTCTTTGCAGCACGGGATATCATCCCAAAAAAGTAGGGACGGGGAGACAGGCAAAATTTCAGGTGCCGACATCCCATGAGGACATATATTCCTGCTGTTCTTCGTTCATGGTATCGATTCTGCACCCAAGTGAAGACAGCTTCAGCATTGCAATCTGTTCATCAATTGCGGTTGGCACCTCGTGAACACCGGGTTTGAGTTCCCTCCCGCTTTTGACCATATATTCGGTTGAGAGTGCCTGGACGGCAAAGGAGAGATCCATCACCTCAATCGGATGGCCCATTCCCTTTGGAACAGCCAGGTTTACGAGACGGCCTTCTGCCAGCACATGGATTGTCCTGTCACCGAAGGTATACGAATCGATACCATCACGGCGCCGGATCATATCTGCATTCGTCTCAAGCCAGCCGATATCGATCTCGACATTGAAGTGTCCCGCATTACAGAGGATAGCGCCATCCCGCATACAGGCAAAGTCTTCGCTTGTCAGCACACCAATGTTGCCGGTTGCCGTGATGAAGAGTTCGCCAACCGATGCCGCCTCACGCATCGTCATCAGTTCAAACCCGTCAAAGTGAGCCTGAAGTGCACGCCTTGGATCGATCTCGGTGACGATCACCCGTGCGCCGAGCGCACGTGCCTTTGTTGCAAGTCCGCGGCCGCAGTACCCATATCCCGCAACGACCACGTACTTGCCTGCGATCAGGGTATTGGTTGTTGCCATAATCGCTGTCAGCGCACTCTCCCCGGTACCATGGACATTATCGAAGAAATGTTTCATCGGGGTGTCATTCACGGCAATAACCGGGAATCTGAGTTTTCCTTCCCTCGTCATTGCCCTGAGACGATGGATGCCGGTGGTTGTCTCTTCGCAACCCCCGATGACAGAGTCCAGCATATCCCGCCGTCCCCGATGAAGACGGTGGATCAGATCCATCCCGTCATCAATGGTAATCACAGGAGCCGCATCAAGCACACGGTCAATTGCAGCATAGTATTCCTCAAGTGTGCATGCTCTCTTTGCATGACAGCGGACGTTGGAATTCCTGAGCGCTTCAGCCACATCATCCTGCGTCGAGAGGGGATTGCATCCGGTGATATGGACATCAGCACCACCCGCCATAAGCGTCCTGACGAGGACTGCGGTCTTTGCCTCAACATGGAGGGCCATGCCGATGACTATGCCTGCAAGCGGCTGCTCATCTGCAAACCTCTCCCTGATCTCCCTCAGGACCGGCATATACTGCTCAGCCCAGAGGATCTTTGCTTCTCCTGTCTGCATGATACTCCCCTGGTAAGTGATTACTTGCATCTCTGATTACTTAATAAATCCCAAACATCCCGGCTCACCCGATCTGATCAGACGCTTGATTACCGGGTACAACACATAGTGAGCCAATGGGACTGACACGGAGGATCATACCCTGCCTTGATCTGAAAGAGGGGCGGGTTGTCAAAGGAACACATTTTGAGGATCTCAGGGATGCTGGCGACCCAATCGAGCTTGCCGCCAGGTATAACAGCCAGGGTGCAGATGAAGTCGTCTTCCTGGATATCAGCGCTTCAAAGGAGAAGAGAAGGACGATGGTTGATCTCATCTCGCGGGCAGCAGATGAACTCTTCCTCCCGCTTACCGTCGGCGGGGGTATCAGCACAAAAGAAGATATCACAGCCATCCTCCACGCTGGTGCAGACAAAGTATCCATCAACACTGCGGCTGTTCAAAACCCCGCCATCATATCCGAGTCTGCGCATGCATTCGGGACACAGTGCATCGTCCTTGCAATGGATGTCCAAAGAAACCATAGGGAGAAGGAGAATACCACCCGGATAGAGCTGCCTGATGGCACGGACTGCTGGTATGAGGTGGTGACACATGGAGGAAGCAGGCCAACCGGCATTGATGCAATTCAGTGGGCAAAGGAGGCCGAAGAGCGGGGTGCCGGAGAGATACTGCTCACCTCAATGGAGACTGATGGTACAAAAGAGGGGTTTGACCTCCCGATAACAGCGGCAGTCTCACGGGAGACGAGTATCCCCGTTGTTGCATCAGGCGGTGTCGGGACACTGGATCATTTTTATGAAGGGTTTGTGATCGGGAAGGCTGATGCCTGCCTCGCCGCATCGGTCTTTCACTTTGGCGAGTTTACCATCAGGGATGTAAAAGAGTTTTTAGCCGCAAGGGGAGTCCCGGTACGGCTCTGACAATTCATACAAAGGGTCTCAGATCAATCTCAAACCCGATCACTGGATGTTCGAGATCGAAGGCAACAATCACATCCGGATGTACTTCACCGAAGCATCCAATCTTTTGCGAGGCATGCATAATCGCACCCTGCCTGCCGGGGAGGAACGCAGGATCATCTGATCCGGCAATAGTTATGGATTCTCCTCCCAGTTCCCTCATGAATGCATCAACCGTCGCATACACCTCTGAGAAATCTGCTGCCGGATGAATCGCCACACCTGCTGCTTTCTGGTAGGTGAGTACTCCGGCATTGACATCCCCGACAGAAAAGATCCGCTGGGGCAGTTCCCGGTGCGTATTCAGCTGGAGGATCTCAAGGAGGGACGGTATGAGATCGGTTCTGATCATGGTGTTTTCTATTGAGATTGGATGGAGCACCTTCAGGGCATGATCTGAACGCGGTCTCTGCATCTGGTCATAGCTGACCCGTTCATTGGTCAGGGTAAACGGCATCACTTCGGTATACCCAAGACCAATTGCAATCTCAGAAACGATGCGGGCAAGCCGGGCTGCAGGATCCTCAGCTCCGATCGTGAAGGATGGTGGCAGGGTGGCCGGGAAGGCGGTGAAGCCAAAGGCGATGGCGACATCTTCGAAGATATCCCAGTCATGCATGATGTCGGCCCGGTAACAGGGAACAGAAACCCGCACCTTTGACCCTTCAAGCAGCTCTGCTCCAAACCGCATCTTCTCCAGCAGGGGGATGATCGAATCCGGTGTGAGATCCAGCCCAAGCAGCCGGGAACAGTCATAAACATCGATTGTCCGCTCAGCCGGGGCGAGTGTGGGGGTCTGTACCCCGTCAATTGAGACCGATTCTATTGTTCCACCGGCTTCAGCAAACGCGCAGCAGATGATCGCAACCGTGTTCTGCACAGCGCGTTCGTCTGTGCCGGTGACATCAAGAAGGATATCTGTCGTCTCCCCCGTAACCCTGGTCAGTTCCCCATTGATAATCGGTGGAAACGAAAGTACCTGGTCATTGGAATCAACGATGAGGGGAAACCGATCAAAATGCCCGACAATACCGGCATATTCCTTTCCTTTCGGATGTTTGATGAGGATCTCATCCATAGTCATCGGTTCTGAATAGTCGAGGGGGACAAACTGCCGATCACGGGGAGATGCGATATATGAAAAGGGCGGGGTTAGCATCGAGAGATCATGCACCCCGATAGCAACCTTGGAACGCCCCCGCCCGATTGCCCAGTGGAGTGCCTCCTGGAGAGCCATCAGCGACTCGATTGAGGCATCGTCAAAGGAAAGGTTCCGGATCACCGCTGATCCGAGGACCGGGCGGATGGTGGCAAGAGCCGGATCGACGGTGAAGGTGATTGCGGATTCCCTGACCCTGTACTGCGGCAGACCGGTCTCAATACCAAGGAAACCACGCATTGCACGTGCCACCCCTTCAACAGAGTACAAATCGGTTCTGTCAGGGAAGAACTCGACATCCGCATGATCCTCTTCGATCCGTTCGATGTCAGATCCGATCATCGGGAGCGCTGCAAGAACGGTATCTTTGTCAGTTTTGCAGAGCCGTTCAAGATACTCATAATTCAGTGTAATAATCGCCATCTCATGCCCTCCCATATGAGGGGTGGTTCCGTATCCAGTCGATATCGCTTTTATAGAGCTGGCGGAGATCCGTTAAGCCAAGCCTGAGCATCGCCACACGGGAGATGCCAAGGCCCCATGCAAGCACCGGATACCTGATCCCAAACGGCGAGGTCACCTCTTCACGGAAGATACCGGCACCGCCAAGCTCCACCCAGCCAAGGCCATCCACCCAGACCTCAGGCTCTACCGAGGGTTCGGTATAGGGGAAGTATGCCGGTCTGAACCGCACATCTGAGAATCCCATCCTGAGATAAAACTCTTTTAAGAAACCAAGGAGGTGGCTGAAGGTGACACCCTCATCCATGACGATACCTTCAAGCTGTTCAAACTCCGCAAGGTGTGTTGGATCGATAGACTCCCGCCGATAGACCCGGGAGAGTGAGAATGCCTTTACAGGAGGGTTTGGATGGGCTGCAAGGTACTGGATGGAGAGCGCCGTTGAGTGCGTCCTGAGAACCGATTGTTCTGCTTTTGCGACATCCCAGGTGCCGCCCCATCCTGTCGATGAGGTGTCGCCGCCATGCTCATGCATAGCACGTATCTTCTCCCAGCCGTCCGGCAGAGGCAGGGGGGAGTCGAGATAGAAGGTATCCTGCATTTCACGGGCGGGATGATCCTGTGGCTGGAAGAGGGCATCGAAGTTCCAGAACGCACTCTGGACAATGTCTCCTGAGAATTCAGTAAAGCCCATCTCAAGGAGAAGTGAGCGGACGTCATCAAGGATCCTGCGGTATGGGTGGGCCTTGCCGGGATAGATCCTTCTTGGCGGTGTGGCAAGGCTGTATGTGCGGAGGGATTCGTTTCGCCATGAGCCAGAGATGATCTGCTCGCGGGTTAAGGTTCCGACTTCAGGCCGGAGATCAAGGCCCTGCTCCACCTGGCTGGCACCTGCCTCTGTCAGAGAGATGATCCACTGCACTTCTTCAGAGACAGTGACGAGCCCCCGTGCCTTCAGTTCGCCGATATCCGCGATGTCAGGATCGCCTGATGCAATCTGCGCAAGCGCTGTCTCATCGGTGGAAGGGGTGATACCAGCTGCTTTTCGTGCAATGCCCCCCTCTATAGTAATCCATCCGTTCTTCCGCATCCACCCGATGGCCACCTTTGCCAGGGGATGCCGTGAAAGTTCAGCCATCTGGATCTCATCGTCAATTGAATCGATCACCTGCCGTTCAGGGAGGCCGTCTGCTGCGTACCTGCGGCCCTCTTCGGTAAGGTGGTATTCTAAGCAGACATCACGCCTGATCTGAACGAGCCCTCGTCCTGATGCAAGGTGTGCCCACTGGACAACCGCACCCTCATCGGTTGAGAGATCCTCTGCAAGAAGAGAGGCATCAGCAGATCCATACCGGGCAAGTGCTTTGAGGAGTCGTTTCTCATTTGCCGTCATTTCGGTCAACTAACCCACCACCATATGCGAGACTGCATCCCGTCGATCCTTAAAGTCCGAGAGGAACTCTTTCACCCGTTCAAATGTCGCCTTCTTGCATGATCCGCAGAGAAGAGAGCCGCTCATGCAGGCGGATCGGATCTCAAGGAGAAGGGTGTCGTCTTCGACCATGTGGAAACGATTCAGGAGATAGACCGGACAGGTATCAGGCTCACCACCAAACCGTACCTGCTCCTCTTTTGTCATTCTTCCTCCGGTGAGGGCCGACATCACCTTTTTCCGTACACTATCCAGAGGCTCATCGAACCAGAACAGGCTCTCTTCCACACTGCTTGACATCTTTCCCCCCTGAAGCCCCTCCATAAAAGTATGGTAGGTGGATGAGGGGGTAAAGAAGCCGTATCCGCCTTCTGCAACCTCGATTGACCGGACCTGTTCTGAGACAGCGAGGCAGTCCGCACCAGAAACATCTATATGACCTTCATAGCGTTTTGCTCCCGGAAACGCAGATTCAACCGCATCCATAGCATGTACAGGAGCATTTTTCGACCTGATGCTGATGTGATCACCACGATCAAGCACCGTGAACCAGCGCATCTTGTGTGCCACATCACGGGTGAGCCTGAGATGGGGATCCTGATCAATTCCAACCGGCACAACTGTGGGTGCAGGCCCGTCAATGTACTGCGGGTAGAGGATGTCTGCAACCTGTGTGGCAACCGAATCGGCGTGGGCAAGCGCAGTCTCCTGGGAAAAACCATAGATTGCTGAAAGATCCGAGAACTTAATCTTTATTGCAGTTTCAAACGCGAGATCCTTCAGCTGCTCGTTTCTGCTCTGGTAATATGCTGTTCCTGAAAAACCAAGTGCATAAAGGCACTCAAGGTATTCACGACCATACATCTGGCATGCGTCCCAGGAAAGGCCGCGAACCGCATGGGCTTCACGATCAGCAATTGCAATATAGCCTCTCCCGCCATGTTCGACATGCCAGACCACCTCCCGCATCACCATCAGGTGGCCGAGGTGGGGATGGCCTGAAGGCATGAACCCGGTCATCACATTAAATTTCGACCCGGAATTAATTGCATCAACAATCGGCCCGTAATCCCGGTGGCCGACCACGATGTTTCTTCTGAAGAATGCCGGCGGATCAGCAAGGCGTGCTGCCTCGTCTTCAACAGGCGCTATCCCAAATTCGGCAAAAAGCCGGTTAACGTCGACACTCTGGTTGTTCGACCATGGATTAATCCCGGTTTCCATAGAAGTAACTCTCACAATTTTATGCGTGCAAACTCGATGTACACGATCTCTGTATTCTGTACACAGGCAAACAACATCTTCTTTTTCACGCTATGCGCCATCCTGACAGATCGTGAGATGGTGGAGATGGGTAGTATTGTCTCTGCTGGTATCGCATGAACAAGCATCTCGGAATGCGAATCGCTGCTTGTATATACCCTGAAATGATGGCCGAATTTATATCCGGTCCGGGGCGTATAGCCAAGCTGTCTGAGTGCGGTATAGAGGGTGAGTTTTTCCGGGAGTTCGGTATCTTCTGCAACCGCAGATGCTTCAAATGCACCTCGATCAATTGAGCCGGGTGAGAATGTGAGGAGACCCTGGTTCAGCAGATAGAGAACTTCCGGGGGAGAGAGGATGAGGTGGTCCGGATCAAGCCGTGTTCCAAACCACGCTGCTTCAAGAGAGAGCGTATCATCGCCTGAGACAACAGCAGACGCACCCACCGGGACAGCAGTGATATCCCCGGATGATGAGAAGAGCTCGCGTGCAACCGGCCTGTGAAACCTGATATCATAGTAGGTGAGTTCTTCCTCATCATCAACAACAGCCAGGATGTAGTTCTTTCTCATATTCTCCGCTGTTGCCACCTCGCTAATCAGGTTTGGAAAGGTGATTGGGTCACGCTCAGAGAGTACCCTGACCAGGTACTGGGTTGTTCCTTTCCCGGGCCTCTGGCCCCGCCTGAATACCCGGAAGTCATGCGGTCCGGTCTGGACTGCGTATCCCCGCTCCCTGATATCACGGTACACTATAAAAGACCTGAGAAAGTTCCTGCCGCTTTCGCTTTCCCCGGCAAAACGGGTCAGGAGTGAATGAAAAGTATAACCCTTCATCTCGATTTTTCCTCTCTGGATGAGATAGAGGGCTTCTTCGGGTGAAAGAAGGAGCCCGGACTCTACCGGGCGTCCGTATCCCCCCTGATCGTAGAGGGTACGCCCTGCTTCCCCAATCCGGATTGTCGTGCCGTCTAGTATAGCCTTCACTGCCTCTCGTATTGGTGGTGATCCAAGATAAACGCATTTGGAACAAGAAACGCTTTGAAGGGGAGATGCACATAAAATTATACACAAATGGTGTGATTCTATGAAGACTGAGCCGTTACACAGCTACCTACAACTTGCACTTCTGTTTGCCATATGCCTGGTTCTTATTCCCCAGGCAGTTACTGCAGCAGAATTCTTTGATCATGAAACAATGGATCAGACCTACGCAATGGGTATGTATACCGATATACATGCAATTGAAGAAGCAAGGGATGGAGGATATATCCTTGGCGGGTATGTCTACAAAGACGGAATCGGATCATCACTTCTCATACGAACAGATAAAACAGGAGAGGTACGCTGGTCAGAGACATATCCGGGAGACTGGATAGTCTCTCTAAAGGAAGCAGAAGATGAAACCATCTATTTCACAGCCCTTACCTGGATTCAGGAGAGTAAGGATCCCCAGAAGATGAAAGGATCCGGCTATCTTGCATCCACTGACAGGGAGGGAGCACTCCTGTGGAAACAGGAGCTTGAGAACCATTCACCTGCCACCATTACGCTGACAGACAATGAGCTCCTGCTTGTTGGCTGGAGATGGACATCTGTTGACCAGCCGGACATTTCCGGATTCTTCAGCAGGTACGGGTGGGACGGAACCCTTCTTGGAGAGGAAGAGTATCCCGGCCTCCTGGTTCATGACATCCTCCCGGATGAGGGATCCTACCTCCTGTTTGGGGGCAGCAGTGCCATCAATGAAGACGATAGCGTTTCATATGCACATATTACCAGTATCGACACAACAGGAGAGGTTCTGTGGTCAAACACAATTGATGATCTCATCATCTACTCGGCAGCTGCAATGGATGAGGGGTATGTCATGAGCGGGAGTACACACCATTACTGGACATCACTTGGCCAGGCACAGGCTATCGGGGCAACTGATGAGGGCAACCTCCTCTGGAAGAGCGATCTGCCCGGATATGCCGGATATGCCATTGCACGGTATGGCGATGATTTCCTTGTTGCCGGTGGAACAGGACCAAACCATCCTTTCATTGCTTCGATTACCGCTGATGGGGATATTGCTGATTCAGTGCGGCTGACGGATGCAGACGGCAGGTTCACCTCCGCAGAAACCCTCTCTTCGGCTTCTGTTGCAGTGGCCGGCTGGTCACGCCATACCGGGGAAGTAGAAGGATGGCTTCGTATCTTCGATCCCACTGAGCCAGGACCTGGTGAGCCGGAGCCTGCGGAAACTCCAGGTTTTGGCTTGATCGCAGCTGTTATTGGATGTATCGCGGCAGCAGTAATGTTTGGATCGAGAAGGAGAGCTTAGATGGCAAGCTCCCTGACTTTTTTGATATTGCCATAATCATCCCGGCGTTCATCCTCCGGTGTCTCCATGATGAATGGGAGATGCCGGAGCCGGGGATGCCGGAGAACTGAACGGATACCCTCCTCACCGATTGTGCCAAGGCCGATATGCTCATGCCGGTCAAGGCCTGAGCCAAGAGCCCCTTTTGCATCGTTTAGATGTATGATCGTCAGCATATCAAGCCCGATATGATCATTGAAGAGGTCAAAGACCTCCCCGACTGCTTCCTCAGTCCTGAGATCATAGCCTGCGGCAAATGCATGGCAGGTATCAAAGCAGACCCGGATTCGTTTTGGATCATCAACCGCGCCGAGAATCGCTGCAATGTCGAGGAGATCAGATCCAACCGAGTTCTTCTCACCGGCAGTATTTTCCATAACCAGAAATACCCCTTCCGGTGCACCTGCGGTTGCTGCATTGATTGCACGGGCAACCCGCTTCTGCCCTTCAGCCTTCCCGGAGGGGCCGTGGTGTCCAAGGTGTGTGACGAGATGAGGGATGTTTAAGTCGGCACACCTGAAGAGTTCGTCCCTGAGGCTTGCAACAGATCGGGAATATACCTCCTCCTTTTCAGATGCAAGGTTTGGGAGATACGGCATATGCACAACAGCAGGTTCGAGCTCTGCCTCATTCACCGCCTCGATAAAGGCAGCTGCTACATCCGGGGGGATCGGTTTATACTTCCAGCCTCGGGGGTTCCTTGAGAAGATCTGGAAGGTATCGCATCCCCGTTCCATTGCCCTGGATACGGCACGGTCAATTGATCCTGCGATCGAGACATGGACTCCGACAGTCACCATACCCTGTATGATGCCATCTTCGATGATGAAAGGATATGGATGCTGGCAAGTCAGGATTCTTCGGTTACCTCAAGTTCGGCTCTGACTGCTTCTCCAAACTGCTGCGTGGATGCGGAACCGCCGAGATCGGGTGTCTGTATGCCGCGGGAAGAGACACGTTGTATCGCATCTTCAATCCGTACCGCATCATCTGGGTATCCGAGATGATCCAGCATCATTGCTCCGCTCCTGAGGGCGGCTATCGGATTTGCAATACCAAGCCCTGCGATGTCTGGTGCAGAGCCATGAACCGGCTCAAAGAGCGCATGGGAATCGCCGATATTTGCAGACGGAAGCATACCAAGCCCCCCGACAAGGTAGCCTGCGACATCTGAGAGGATATCACCGAAGATGTTTGTTGTCACGATCACGCCATAGTGGGCGGGATGGAGCAGAATGTCAAGTGCGAGCGAGTCGATATAGCAGGTTTCAAAGCGGATACCGGCGTTTGAAGCCTCTTCACAGCAGATGTCCCGGAAGAGATGATCGGATTGTATGACATTTGCCTTGTTGCCGATTGTCAGCAGGCAGTTGCGTGTTTCTGCAAGACGGACGGCAACCTTTGCTATCCGCCTGCTTCCCGCAACCGAGACGACCCGTACTGTGCATGCACGATCCTTCTCACGCCACTCGATCCCAGAATACAGCCCTTCGGAATTCTCCCGCACGATCATGATATCGAAGCCTGCGCCTTGCACAGGACGGAGGTTTGCATAGAGATCAAGTGCCTGCCGGATGCCAAGAATCACCGACTGGTAACAGGGATCCGGCGGTGTCGTCACTGCGCCAAAGAGGATTGCATCCGCATCTTTCATCATGTGCATATCCTCCCCGGTGCAGGCAACGCCGCTCTCCTGCCACCTGGTGTACCCGACATCAATTGGGACATACTCAAATTCCGGGTGAAGCGCGGCGATGACATCCCATGCAACGGGGATCACCTCCCTGCCGATCCCGTCACCCGGAACGACTGCTATCCTGACCATTTCGTCTCCTCCATTCTTCCACAACCAGATAGACCGCGTCAAGCACGGTCTTTGGTGATGCACCCCAATGGACAACAGCACCAAAGAAACCATTATACAATCCTATCCCGCTCCTCTCCTTTCTGCAGCATCTGGCAACAAACGGTTCCTCTGAAACAGAGGAGAGCGGGCATATCTCGATCAGCGAGAAGTCCGGGCCATAACATTCCTGGTACAGCTGCTGTCCCGTGAGGCATCCTGCGATCCGTTCCCCTCCTTTCATCCTGTCCATGTCAAGGGTTTTGGCAAAGCCGCCTGCCCTGCAGGGGTAGACATCGGCATCGATCATGGAGATATCCCGGACATGGTGTTCAAAGACACAGTTCAAATCTCCAAGAAGCCCCTGCTCCTCCAGTATCTCGATGGTAACCGAGAGGTTTGCACGGGGAGGGCGTATATCATAGACATGCACGGTTTCAAATTCAGAGAGATCGGGATCAAGGACGAAGTTTATATGCTCATCCATCGCCCCGAAGATGGTGCAGCGTTTCCCTGTTTTGAGGGCAAGCCGGACCATGCCTGCACGATCATGCTGGTTTACCCGCCCGGAATACATGACAGTCTCCTCAGCTGTTGCAAGCACTTCTTCATGGAGGATATCCCGCATCATGCCGCTACCTTCCGGATCCGGCGTCACCCTGAGGAGTTCAAATCCATCCGGAACCCGCCTGACGAGGTATTCGGAGAGGAAATACACTTTGTCTCCAACCGGTTTCTCATAGGCATGGCCGACCACCTTACATTCAGGAGGAAAGATCATTGTTTCGCCCTCCAGTAGGGTACAAGCCCGCCTGCATGGATGATAGCCAGCATGCGGGGAGAGAGCGGGGTGAATGTATACCGGGTACCGGCAGCCTCAAGCCACCCTCCATCAAGGTTGAGGACGATATGATCTCCATCCCTGCATGCAGGGATCTCCGCTTCAATGACGGGGAGACCGACATTGATGGCGTTCCTGAAGAAGATCCGGGCAAACAGGGGGGAGATTACCGCAACCACACCCGCCTCCTTCAGTGCGACCGGCGCCTGTTCACGTGAGGAGCCGCAGCCGAAATTCCTGCCTGCCACGATGATTGAACCCTTGAGCCGGTTTGAAAGAGCAGGATCGAGATCCTCAAAGACATGGGTAGCCCAGACCGACCGGTCTTTTGTCCTGAGGTATCGTCCGGCGATAACAAGATCGGTGTCGATATCAGATCCCAGGCAGACGGCTTTTCCCTCACGCATAATGCACCTCAGGATCGGCGATGCACCCTTCAAGGGCGGTGGCAGCCGCAGTTGCTGGTGAGGCAAGATAGATGGTGCCGCCGACACCCATCCTGTTTTTGAAGTTCCGGTTGGCTGTGGAGAGGCAGACGTCGCCATCGCCAAGAACACCGCTATGCATACCAAGGCAGGGGCCGCAGCCGGGGGAGACGATGATACATCCGGCTTCGATCAGGTCGCTGATGATGCCATCACGGGAAGCCTGCAGGAGAACCGCTTTTGAGGCGGGGACAACAATCGTTCTGACACGAACACGTTTCCCCCTGACAAGACGGGAGAATCTGAGAAGATCGCTATACCTGCCGTTTGTGCATGTCCCAAGCAGAACCTGATCCACCTCGATCCCGGTACACTCTGTGACAGGACTGATGGTATCAACCCGGTGGGGAAGAGCAACAACCGGGACAATGTCATCGAGGTCGAGCACGATCTCCTCCCGATACCCGCAGTCTTCTGGGATCTGTGGGGCGATGCGGTGTCCGAACTGCCCCAGGTAGGTGCGGCAGATATCGTCGGCATAGAAGATGGCATTCTTTGCACCGGTTTCAATACCCATATTGCAGATGCAGAGCCTGCTCTCCATATCAAGCGAAGGTACACCGTCTCCGGTATACTCAAGTGCACAGTAGGTTGCACCCTCCATACCGAGTCGTGCAGCAACTGAAAGGGCAATATCCTTTGCCTCGGCAGCACCCCTGAGTGACCTGTTGAGCGAGATGCCAATCGTCTCCGGTACCCGAAACCAGGTCTCTCCTGAAGCCCAGATTGCAGCCATATCGGTTGCACCGACACCTGTTGCAAACGCACCAAAGGCCCCGCCTGTGCAGGAGTGCGAGTCGGCACCCACCACAACCTCACCGGGGAGGATACATCCCTCGCTCATGACCTGATGACAGATGCCGCCGCCGCAGTCAGAAAACGGGATTGATTGTTCCTTTGCAAACGATCTGAGTTCTTTCTGGAGATCCGCAGTCAGTCCGGTATTTGCAGGACAGATATGATCATAGAGAACGGCGATGCGTGATACATCAATTCCCAGGGGAACACCCATCTCCTTGAATGCCTGGAGCGTGAGGACGCCTGTACCATCATGGACATATGCCCGGTCAACAGAACGGTCAACATACTCACCAGCAGTTCCGCCGAGGATTTGTTCGGTCAGGGTGCGGCTCATTCCTTCACCTCTGCCTCAGCCTGGCGGATGAGCGAGAGGAGGAGATCATGCGTGATACTGCATTTGCTCTCACCCCGTTCCTTGACCTGATCGAGGATCCAGCAGATCCGATCTTCAGAGAGATCATGGCCGATTGACTGAAGAATATGGATTATGGCTTTCTTGCCGGTATGTTTGCCAAGTATGTAGTGCCGCTCCCCACCAACCAGGGCAGGATGGATGTACTCGTAGGTTGCAGAATCCTCAATGAGTGCGGCGATATGGATCCCTGATTCATGGGCAAACGCATGCTCCCCGACGATGGCTTTCGTCTTTGGCACGGGAATGCCTGATGCGTCTGCCACCGCCCTGCTCAGGGTGAGCAGGTGCGAGAGATCATAGCGGTCAATGCCTCCCTTGAACCGGAGGGCGCATGCAACCTCTTCAAGGGATGCATTCCCTGCCCGCTCCCCGATCCCGTTCGCGGTTGTATGAAGCTGGTAGGCACCCCGTTCTGCTGCCGTGATGGTATTGGCAACAGCACACCCCATATCATCATGGCAGTGGACACAGAGGGGGATTGGGAGATCAATAACCAGCTGATCGATGACAGATGCCATCTCAAGTGGTGTCAGGCAGCCGACGGTGTCGGCAAACGAGACATAGTCTGCACCATATTCTGCTCCCCTGAGATACATCTCACGAAGAAAGGAGATATCGGTTCGTGAGGCGTCTTCTGCCGCAAAACGAACCTGTATCCCATGATCGTGGGCATATTCGACCATCGAGAGGGCCTGTTCAAGCACTTCGTGGCGGGGTTTTCGGTATTTTATCTTCATATGCAGATCAGAGGTGGCAATGAAGATGCTGACCATATCGACATCACACTGGAGCGCACAGTCCAGATCAGACTGTAAGGCCCGCGACAGGCAGCATATCCGGGCATCCAGACCCATATGTGAGATTGCACTGACACACCCTGCTTCAGTATGGGAGACGATTGGAAAACCGGCTTCGATGACATCAACCCCGACACTATCAAGGAGGTTTGCAATCCTGCACTTCTCTTCATTCGAGAACGACACACCCGGGGTCTGTTCACCATCCCGGAGGGTTACATCACAGATCTCAACATTCCACTTTTTCATATGCTGCATCCTCCGGGCATCTTCCCTGGATGATCAGGACCTTCTGTCCTTCTTCTGGTACAGAGAGTACGTCTTCGAGGGTTTTGGTATCTTCTGCAGGGATGACCAGGGGCTCTGCCCATTCCAGGTACTGGCAGATGTCAGAGACGGGCTGGCCACCGGTCATTGCCATTCTCTGGTTTGCAAGGACAATCACAAGGAGTGGGTATCCCTTTGCATGACAGTCGATGAGGCTGGTCAGTCCTGAGTGGAGGAGTGCTCCGTCCCCAATCAATGCTATGCATGTGCTTCTGGCTGCAACTGCAACTGAAGAGCCAAGGCAGTAGGAAGCCACCCCGATTGAATACGGGGGATTCATGGAGAGAAGAGCACAGCCGATATCCGGAATAACCTTCATCTTTTTTGCTTTCAGGAGTGAGAGGAGAGGTGTATAGGGACAGTCAGGGCAGCATGTTCTATAGAAACCCCTGTCTGAGAAGCGCTCAGAAGAACGCCCCACTGCAGGCGGGAGAAGCTGATGGTGCTCCCTGAGAAACGGCCGCCCGATCTCGATGATCCGGCTTCCGGGAGGTAATTGTGGCGGGGGATAGGGTATGATAACCTGTGAGTCGCCTTTTGCCATGCCGACTCCGATGTCACCTCCACGAAGCTGGTTCAGAGGTGACTGCTTCGTCCAGGCAAAGAGTCCGGCAGTTCCTTTTTCGGCTCTTGTCACCCTGCCGGCAATCGTCAGATCAGTATCTGCAAGCCGTCCGTTCCTGAGTACCTGGACGGTATCCTCGAATGCAACCTCAGATTTGAGAAGGGATGGGGTGAGGCGTACGATGGCAATCCGTGAAAAGCGCTCAGATGCCTCAAATGCAGCTGAAAATCCGGTAAAAATTGTTTTTTCATCAGGCTCCACCACCGGAGCCATGGCCAGTTCCCCATAATACCGGGAATCCTGGGCATTCTGTGAGAAGAGGGCTTCCGGATCATCTCCCGCGACAACCACAACACCGGATATGAGCCCCTGCGTGGTTGCGTTGATGAGGGGATCAGCAAGGGCATTCATCCCGACGTTTTTAACGAGAACTGCGGAACGCCTGCCTGATAGCGAGTCTCCAAGTGCATATTCAAGAGCGGTCTTCTCATTGACGACTGTTTCCACACGCAGGAGATCGCCAATCTCCGTCACCGGATACCCGGGTACGGTATAGATGGTATCTGCACTGTTTTTGAGTGCCCATGCTACTGCTTCAAAACCCTTCATGTACAATCCCTCCCGGGAACGATGTCACAGCCGGTGCAAAACGTGCACATCGTCTCTGCATTGTGTGTGTCCAGACCAGCGTCCTGCAATGCCCGTTTATGAATGCCTGCAATTTTCAGAAGGCGATCCGCCTGTGGCACCGGATACCCTGCCAGTTCTGCTGCCGGAGTGAGCGGGCGAAGTACCGGGATAACACCCCTTTCCGTCAGGAGACGGATGCAATCCTCCATCTCGGCATCTGTCTCCCCAAGCCCGATGATCACATTCGAAAAGACGTTGCCTCTGCCAAAGAGTGCAACGGACTGGTCAAGGGCATACAGTACCGCCTCCCAGGACATCTCCGGGCACATCTCCCTGCAGAGTGCGGGTGTTGCAGCTTCCAGATTGAATTTGACTTCCGCAACACCTGCATCATACAGGGTTTTTGGCGTCTCCGGGCCAGGATAGATCGAGACCCCGACCGGAACGTCTGAAGGCATAATCCGCCTCAGTACTGCCAGAACCCTCTCCTCCTCCTCTTCGATTGATCCAACAATACCGCTTGTGACTGAGATGGCATCGATTCTGTCTGCAACAGTTGCTATCAGCGCAGCTATCTCATCAGGCGTCTTCACCCGGCCTTCTGTAAGCGGCACCGGACAGTACCTGCAGGAGTAGATACACTGCCCTGAAACCGTGATATAAGCCTGGCGTGGGCAGTGGAGAGCTGGAGGCTCAAGGATTCCGGTACACTCCAGTGACCCGAACCTGAGGATGCAGGCTCCGTCTCCGGTATGATGCAGCTCGACTGGAGAGTTTTTTGATATTGCCAGCCGTACCCTTCTTCCCTGTTTTGCGAAGAAGACCGAGCCTGCCCCTCCTGCACCTGGTCCGGCAGCTGACTGCGCGACAAAACCTGATGCATCTGATCCAGTGAGACGGCATGTGCCAGCAGCAAGGAGTTCTGCCTTCAGTCTGTGCCATCGCATAATTGCAGTGCCTCCTCAAACCGGGTCACAAACGGGATTGCAGCAACAGCGCCGATCAATCCCCTGCCCGAGATCCTGATATCAAGGAGAGGGCGAACCGTATCCAGTGCCGACCAGCTGACCTCGCCCCGTTTCACCTTCCACCCATAGCTCTCCAGCGCCGAGGGATCGAAGCCGGTGAATGCCGCCATCCCGGTCTCGTCAGAGAGCGTATGCTGCTTCACGAGTGCCTCGAAGCGACGAATGCAGGAGGCAGGGTCGGTTGTCGCAAATTCACAGGCGACAGCCACACAGTTCTTTGTCCGGTAGGCGACCGGGTAGAGCTGTACAATGGTATGGGAGAGATACCGGGTCGATTCATCTTCAATTGATCGGGCAATATTATGACAGAGCGTCCAGGTGGCACCCGCTTCCGGCGTATCGGTGTCATCCACACCGATGATGACCCGATGGCGGCGGGGAAGAACGATACGCGAACCTGCAACCATGCCGCCGCCGCACGGATCAGATTCGGATCGGATCACCCCGGTGGCGTGTGCCCGGCAGACAGAAGCACCAACGCCGCCGCCGCCCATCCCGATATAGGTAATCCCGATCTCGGGGCCTTTCACTGCCACACGGGCAATCCCTGCAGGGAAACGGGATCCGATCAGGTCAAGATCGACTGCGCCTGGTGAGAGCATATACCGGGTTGTCTGGCCAACAGTTCGTGCAGAGCGAACGAGGGGGCTTTTGCTGTAGTGGTGTTTTACCCACATCGCACCCCCGATACAGTCAAACCGCTCTATCAGTTCCACTGCTTGTTCATCTTCTGATGCTATCGCGAGGATCTCAGGATAGGTTATGACATAGGGATCTGCTGTATGCTTCATAGCGGCCTGCCATCGCACCCGGTACAGAAGGAGAGAGGAATTTCCAGATTTTCAGTTTATTTCAGCCTGAAAAGGATGATAAAACCCCGGATCGTTCTGTAGCCGAAATTTTCGTTAACAGAATAATCGTTTGCAGGATAATATAAGGTGATCGATCTGATCAAAAAAAAAGGTTAGAAGAGTTCGTGAAGCTGGAACTTGAAGGGACCAAGTGATCCTCCGTAGTTGCCTGCCGAGATCTTCACAATGCCCGGAACCATGCATGAAGCTTTGACACCTGCTGCCATGGCAGCTTTTACTGCTGGCTCGTCTACACCGTCAATGACGATCTCATAGATAGCACCAACACCTTCCGGAACCTCTGTTGAGTCCACCTTCTCACGAATTGTTGGACAGAATGCTTCGTTTGTGGAAGCTCCCATAAACTTGTACTTGTTGCTTCCGACTTTTGAGCCACTTGATACAACACCGCCAGGGAACGGGGTGATGACACCGGGAACGTCTGCAATCGCATCGACTGCTGCCTCGGCTGCAACAAGTGCACTCATCTGGTTCTCGCCCATGATCAGGAAGTTGCCACCTGCAACACCCTTCACTGCTCCATACTCCTCCTCGATGATGAAGTCCCCGCCCATGATCGGAATGGAATAGCATTCACGGCCACCAACATCCACCTTTGATTCGAAACCGTCACCAAAGAAGTGAAGTTTGACAGGGAGCTTCTCTTCGGCATCAAGCCCGTTGAATGCTGCAGTCGTCGGTGCGGTCAGCACACATTCGGCGATACGCTCGACAAGCTGCTCTTTGAGTTTCTTCTTGCCGACACAGATCAGGATGGCATAGCCTGGCCTTCCGTCCGGTGTTTCACTGGCCGGAACAAAGCGCTCGATGCCTGCTTCTGCCGGGCATCCGATCGTTGATGTGGCAAAGCCTGTTGCTTCAACCGCTGATTTGTATGCCCATTCCCTGGTGACTGCTGTTATAATAACACGGGATACCCAGGTTGGGAATCCTTCTGCATAGGTATTGTCAATGACGACTCCGTTGTACTCCATAATGAGACACCTTCTTTACGAGTATATGTGGGAGGCTTGATAAAAGAAGATTTCTTTTTATTCCGCATATCCTGATATACGATTTTTTGAGACTGTTTTAACGTAAATTGTTCCCGGATGAATGATGTTGTACAGACCCGTCCGGGCAGGTGTACCTGATCTTCTGTTGATTTCTCATCCAATACCTGTATGCCTGGTCCTTTGCCAAAAGCCGGAGAAATACCATTTTTTTCATCTGGATCATTCAAAAATCGATTATTAAATAAATACCAATATACCGGATTTACTGCTCTTTTTAAACATTTCAAACAGTAATCACCAATATAGTAAAAATACTATACAATTCATCCAAAAAGCGCATAGAGAATGGAGGAAACAGACTGTACCACTACTAGCGGGCACAGAATATTAACCGAGATCCTTTAATATACACACAATATCAGGAAGATATACAGTCTAATTAATTAAGAAAGTTTATCTATCTTATCTAACAACCATTTCAGTAATCGATTTTCATATCGATACAAAGGCTGGTGCATGATAGCATGGCATTTGCAATGCATATCAACATGGAGCGTTGTACTGGTTGTAACAATTGTGTTGTTGCATGCCCGGTAAACGCATTAGAGCTGTATACGACTGATCCTGTCACCATTGACAAGATCTACAGTGTACGGGACGGCAAGGCAGTAATTCTTGACGTCAACAACGAGCTCTGCGCCGGATGCGGCGTATGCGTCGAGGCATGTCCTTACGTTGTTATCAGACTGGTAGGACCGTGGGAGACTGTCCGGGCCCCTGTTGGGCGTGCCGGAGTCAACCACTAAATTGGAGGAGAAGAGAGGGATTCATCAATGGCTATGAGCAATTTGTTTCCAAAATTCTCCAGGACAAGAGATGGTGTCAATGTTGTGATGGAGCAGAAGCTCCTCCAGCAGACAAGCAACCTGATCTTAAACAGCGAAACCTGTACGGGATGCGGCATATGTGTCGAGGCCTGTCCGGAAGAGGCAATCTCTCTTGGGCTGGTCGGGGCGGTTCGCAGAGGGGCAGTATCACCTGTTGACGACGCACCAGTAAGCGTTGATGCAGAGACCTGTTCCTACTGTGGCGTCTGCGTCATTATGTGTCCATTCCAGGCGCTGAACCTGGAGATCGACGGGGAGGAGAAACTCCCGATTCTCGAGAACGAAGGATTCCCGGAATACGACATGGTGACCACTATCGATGACGAGAAGTGTGTCCGGTGTACGATCTGTGATGAGATCTGTCCGCGTGACGCGATTGACCGCGATGTCCCGGCCTATGAAGGTGCCGAGGACGGAGGGGTTGGCCGCCAGAAAGCGATCACCGCAAAGACCGAGTTTATCGTCGATGATGAGAAATGCAACTATTGTGGTATCTGCGGTGCGATCTGCCCTGCAATAGATGTAAAACACAAGCCTTTCACCGCTGAAACCGGCACGGTTGACGGTGAAGTGGTCTGGGACGAGGACCTCTGCGATGCCTGTACGGTATGTGTGGAAGCCTGTCCGGAAGAGGCAATAAAGGTTGAGCGGACAGTTGAGTCAAAGAAACTGCCCGGAACAGTAGCGATCACCGAAGAGTGCTGTACCTGCACGTGGTGTTCGAAGAACTGCCCCGAGGAAGCGATCACTGTCGAGAAGATCTTTGAAGGTGAGATCACGTTCCATGCAGAGAAGTGCCCCTCAGGATGTTCAACCTGTGTCGAGGTCTGCCCCTGCAATGCGATCTATCTCCCGACACCCAAGCCTGCAAAGGAACTGAAGCGGGAGCTTGAACCGGTCATTGCCGTGAACAAGGACTTCTGCATGTTCTGTGGAGCATGTGTCAACGCCTGTCCGGGCGAGGATATCATTGTCCTGAAGCGGACCGGCATCAGGGTCAAAGGCAAAGAGACCGATCTCTTCAACAAGATTAAAGCGAAGCTTCTGACTCCACGAACCTCGCAGGTACGGGAAGACCCCGGCGAAGTCGGGAAAGTCCAGCTGAAGGCTCTGGAGACGGCGTGAGGTTTCATTATGGCTAAAACAAAGGGTTACTCTGATGAAACCCTGTCTGTCCGACTGGCAGACAGGTACTACCGCACAGAAGATGCAGTGCCTGATTTCCTTGAGAAGGTTGAGAAGATCGGGATGACGATCGCCCATATGTGCTACCAGTGCGGCACCTGCACAGGCTCGTGTCCCTCAGCACCCAGGAGTTCGTATCGCATCCGGAAATTTGTCCGCCGGGCCGTTCTCGGGCTCGCAGACGATGCACTCACTGACCCGGATCTCTGGCTCTGTACAACCTGTTACTCGTGTACAGACCGTTGTCCCCGTGATATCGCCCCGACAGATATTATCATGGCGATGAGGAATCTGGCTTTCACACGTGAGATTGTGCCAAAGAACTTCTTAAATACCGTCCAGTTTATTTACAAAACCGGCCACGGTGTCCCGAATAATGATGTAAACCGTGCTGCACGTGTCAGACTCGGACTTGAGGCTGAACCTGAAACAACGGCGAAATATAGTGACTTTATTCCGGGCATCCAGAAGATCCTTGATCACTACGGGC
Source organism: Methanocalculus natronophilus (assembly GCF_038751955.1). Lineage (NCBI taxonomy): Archaea > Methanobacteriati > Methanobacteriota > Methanomicrobia > Methanomicrobiales > Methanocalculaceae > Methanocalculus > Methanocalculus natronophilus. The sequence continues at coordinate 57,950 of NZ_JBCEXH010000009.1, forward strand.
TCAAAGACAAGGCAGATGAAATTCTGGCGGAGGATCAGTAATGTCAGGAAATACGCACAAGTATGCTTTCTTCCTTGGATGTATCGCGCCAAACCGGTATCCCGGTATTGAGGCTGCGGCAATCAAGACCAGTAAAAACCTCGGGATCGATCTTCTTCCCCTGAAAGGAGCTTCCTGCTGCCCCGCACCCGGAGCATTCGGGTCAATTGACCTGAAGGTCTGGATGTCGATGGCGGCACGCAACCTTGTCCTTGCAGAGCAGATGAATATGGATATCGCTCTCATCTGCAATGGTTGCTATAAGTCAATCTGGGAAGTAAACCACAAACTCAAACACCACGATGAGCTTCGCGATGATGTCAACGAAGTCTTAAAAGAGATCGACATGGAGTTCAAGGGCACAATCGATGTCCGCCACCTTGCCGAAATCTATTATGATGAGAACATCTGCGGCGTTGCAAAAGTCGCTGACAGTGTCAACACACCCTTAAAGGGCGTCAAGGTCGCTGTTCACTATGGGTGCCACCTGCTGAAGCCACGGAAAGACCGTGAGTTTGAGGTGGAAGCCGTCGGTGATACCGAGAGCCCGATGTGGATGGAAGAGCTTGTTGGCGCACTTGGTGCAGAGCCTGTCCAGTATCGCCAGAAGATGCAGTGCTGCGGCGCGGGCGGCGGTGTCCGTGGCTATGATATCGCACATGCACTTGACATCACAAACGAGAAGCTCATCAACATGAGCGAGGTGGGAGCAGATGCCATCACCGATGTCTGTCCATTCTGCCAGCTCCAGTTTGACCGCGGGCAGATCGAGATCGGTGAGAAGTTCGGTGTCAAGTGGGCAATTCCGGTTCTGCACTTTTCCGAACTGCTTGGCCTTGCACAGGGGATGAGCCCGCAGGACCTCGCACTTGATCTGCACGGGATCTCCTGCGAGCCGTTCCTGAACAAACTCCAGTGAGGTGTGTACTATGGCTGATGAAAAGAAACCACAAGAACCAAGAGTTGGTGTGTATATCTGCCACTGTGGTACCAATATCGCTGGTTCCATCGATATCAAGGAACTGCAGGATTATGCACGTACCATTGCAGACGTCGTTGTATCAGACGAATATCAGTATGTCTGTTCAACGCCGGGACAGACTATGATCGAAGAAGCCATCAAAGAGCATAAACTCACTGGCCTTGTCGTGGCGGCATGTTCCCCACGTCTCCATGAACCGACGTTCAGGAGAGCATCCCAGGAAGGTGGAATGAACCAGTTCAGGTTCGAGATGGCAAACATCCGCGAGCAGAACTCGTGGGTCCACATGCATGACCGCGAAGGGGCAACAGAGAAGGCAAAAGATGCCGTCAGGATGGCGGTAGCAAAGGCACGGCTCCTTGAGGATCTGCATCCAAAGTCGGTGCCGGTTGAACATGCCGCAATGGTCGTCGGCGCAGGTGTCGGCGGTATCCAGGCAGCACTTGATCTGGCAAGTTCAGGTATCAAGACCTATCTCGTCGAGAAGTCACCGACAATCGGCGGCAGGATGTCGCAGCTTGACAAGACGTTCCCGACACTTGACTGTTCACAGTGTATCCTGACACCCAAGATGGTGGATGTATTACGACACCCCAATATCGAGCTGATGTCCTATACCGAGGTTGAAAGTGTCGAAGGATATATCGGAAACTTCGATGTCACCCTCAGGAAGAAGGCAAACGGCGTCCTCACCATGGAACAGGCAGAGGCACGCGGGATTGTCGGCGGAGGATGTAACGGGTGCGGCGACTGTGAGCCGGTCTGCCCGGTTATCAAGCCAAACCCGTTCGAGCTCGGGATGGCACCGCGCAAGGCGATCTATATCTATCACCCGCAGGTTGTGCCCCTTCTCTACACAATCGACTTTGACTCCTGTGTGAAATGTGGTCTCTGCGAGGAAGTATGCGGGGATAAGAAGGCAATTGATCTTGAGATGCAGGACGAACTGGTCACCGTCAAGGTCGGTACTGCGATCCTTGCCGTCGGGTATGAAGTATTCCCGATCGAGAAGAAGACCGAGTGGGGATACAAGCGTTACGACAACGTTGTCTCATCACTTGAATTTGAGCGGCTGATCTGTGCGTCAGGTCCGACCGGAGGAAAGATGATCCGGCCAAGCGATGGAGAAGTCCCGAAGAAGATCGGGTTTGTTCTCTGTGCAGGGTCACGTGACAATACCGGGATCGGCAAGCCATACTGCAGCAGGTTCTGCTGTATGTATTCCCTGAAACACGCCCACCAGCTCTACGAGAAGATTCCAGGGGCACAGTCCTACATATTCTATATGGATATCCGGTCATTCGGTAAGATGTACGAGGAGTTCTATTACCGTATCCAGGATGAGGGTGCGAAGTTCATCCGTGGCCGTGTGGCAAAGATCGAAGAAGATCCAATCACAAAGAACCTCTATGTCACCACCGAAGATACGCTCCTCGGCCAGCCGGTGAATATCGAGCTTGATATGGTTGTGCTTGCTTCGGCAGTTGTACCAACAGAAGAGACAAATTCTGTCAGGAAACTCTTCGGCGTATCCCAGTCGATGGATGGATGGCTCCTTGAAGCCCACCCGAAACTGAACCCATGCGGGACAACAACAGCAGGTGTCTTCCTCGCTGGTGTCTGCCAGGGACCAAAGGATATCCCCGATACTGTTGCCCAGGCAGAAGGTGCAGCAGCAGCAGCATCTATCCCGATTCATGTCGGTGAAGTCGAGCTCGAACCATACTTTGCCATGTGTATCGAAGAGAAGTGTGCGGGATGCGGAATGTGCCTTGACCTCTGCCCGTATGCAGCACTTGACCTTGGGAAGAGCGAAGACGGACGCACCGTCATGAAGGTGACTGAAGCAAAATGCAAGGGATGCGGTACCTGCGGAGGGTTCTGCCCCGGTGGCGCCATCTGGATGCAGCACTTCACCACACCACAGATTGTCGCTCAGATTGATGCCTTCCTCCTTGGAGGTGAGCAGTAATGTCTGACGAATGGAAGCCAAAGATCCTCGGCATCATCTGCAACTGGTGCTCCTATGCAGGAGCAGATCTTGCAGGGAGTGCACGAACCCAGTACCCGCCGGGTATCAGGACTGTCCGTGTCATGTGTACCGGACGTGTTGATACCCTCTTCATCATGAAGGCATTTGCAAGCGGTGCAGACGGGGTGCTCGTCTCAGGATGCCACTTCGGTGACTGCCACTACCTTGAAGGCAACTACAAGGCGGCAAAGAGGATGTTCCTCATGAAGAGTGTCCTGAAGAATATGGGTATCGAAGACAAGAGATTCAGGATGACATTTGTCTCTGCATCCGAGGGTGCAAAGTGGGCAAAAGTCGTTGAGGATGTCGTGAATACCGTCACCGAACTCGGGCCAAGCCCGCTTAAGGAGCTGGAGCAGTAGGCGGAGGTTGTGAACGTGACAAAGATTTCACTGAACCTGATCACAGGACGCACCATTCAGCAGGGCGTATCGATGGAAGGCGGCAAAGAGAAGAAAGCCTATACAAAGGCATGCGGCATCATCGAGATGAATCCCTCTGACATGAAGAAACTGAATGTCTGGAAGAACACCAATGTCCGCGTTACAAGCAAGTTCGGAAGTGTCATTGTGAAGGCTGTGGAGGCAACCGAGGGTCTGACCCCCGGAGATGCCTATATCCCGATGGGGCCATGGGCAAACTCAGTCGTTGACCCGACTACTGACGGAACCGGCATGCCGAGCTTCAAAGGCGTCCCCATTGACGTTGAAGTGGCAATCAACGAGACTATCCTGGATTCACAGGAGCTTGTCCGGAAAGCATGCGGACTTCCATAGAGAGAGGTACAGGAATGGCAAATATCGTATCAGATATCACATGCCCCTTCTGCGGGACACTCTGTGACGACCTTGAGGTCGAACTGAGTGACGACGGCAAGAAGATCCTTGAGGTCTATCATGCCTGTGCAATCGGTGCCGAGAAGATCCTCCACTCCCAGGCAGAGGACCGGCTCACCCGGCCCCGGATGCAGGCAGAGGACGGCACCTGGAAAGAGGTATCCTATGATGAAGCGGCAAAATACACCGCAAAGATCCTCTGTGACGCAAAGAAACCCCTGATGTATGGATGGAGTTCGACCTCCTGCGAAGCGCAGAGTGTCGGCCACGAGATTGCAGAAGCTGTCGGCGGTATGGTCGACAACACAGCTACCGTCTGCCATGGCCCCTCACTCATCGCTGTCCAGGATGTCGGCCTGCCCACCTGTACGCTGGGTGAAGCCATGAACCGGGCGGATGTTGTTGTATTCTGGGCCTGCAACCCGGCACACGCCCACCCCCGGCACATGTCACGATACTCGATCTATCCCCGTGGATTCTTCACCGGGAAGGGAGCAAAAAGCCGGAAAGTGGTCGTCATCGATCCGAGGAAGACCGATACCGCGTCACTTGCGGATGCCCATCTCCAGATTGAGCAGGGCAGGGATTACGAACTCCTCTCGGCACTCCGTATCGCGTTCCGTGGCGAGAAACTGCCCGACTCTGTTGCAGGCATCCCAAAAGACCAGATCTACGGCGCCGCCGAGCTCCTGAAGAGCGCCCGGTTCGTGATCATCTACTTCGGGATGGGTGTGACCCAGTCACGTGGCAAGAACCACAACATCGACATTGCGATCGCGGTGACCCGTGACTTAAACGACTACACCAAGGCGAGCATCATGCCGATGCGGGGCCACTACAATGTCACCGGCTCCGGCGAGGTGCTTGGCTGGCAGTTCGGGTACCCGTTCTGCGTGGATCTCTCCCGCGGGTTTGCCCGGTACAACCCCGGCGAAACCAGTTCGAACGACCTGCTCATACGTGACGAAGTAGATGCAGCATTCATTATCGGGTCTGACCCCGGCGCACACTTCCCGATGAGCTCTGTCCAGAAGATCGCACAGCTCCCGTCTGTTGCCATCGACCCCCACCTCACCCCGACGACCGCGGTCTGCAAACTCCATGTTCCGGTCGCCTTTGTCGGTGTCGAGGTCGGTGGATCCGCCTACCGGATGGACAATGTCCCGGTCGAGACAAGGAAGATCGTTGACCCGCCCGAAGGTGTGCTCACCGACCAGGAATTCCTTGAGAAAGTGCTGGCTGAAGTCAGGAAATGCAAGGGAGTGTAGACCACAATGGCAGAATACCTTATTAAAAACGGTTTTGTCTTCGACCCTGTCCAGGGGATTGACGGAGACAAAAAGGACATCGCCATCAAAGACGGCAAGATCGTCGAGAAGGTCGGGTCAGGTGCAAAGGAGATCGATGCATCCGGCAAGACCGTGATGGCGGGTGGTGTGGATATCCACTCACATGTTGCCGGTCCCAAGGTGAATGTCGGCAGGATCTTCCGGCCGGAAGACAAGAACCTCGCTCCCTGGGATGTTGCCCGGGGTGTCCGGAGGATGGCTGGCGGGTTCTCGATCCCGACAACCTTCCGGACAGGGTACAAGTATGCCGAGATGGGGTATACGACCGTGATGGAAGCGGCGATGCCCCCGTTCTTTGCCCGGCACACCCATGAAGAGATGCGGGATACCCCGATCCTTGACCAGGGTGCGTATCCGGTATTCGGGAACAACTGGTTTGTGCTTGAATACCTGAAGAACCAGGAGATCGAGAATACAGCCGCCTATATTGCATGGCTGCTCAGGATGTCCAAGGGTTTTGCGATCAAGAACGTGAACCCCGGCGGTACCGAGGCATGGAGCTGGGGTCTGAACTGTACAACCATTCACGACCCGGTTCCGTATTTCGATATCACTCCTGCAGAGATCGTGAAAGGGTTAATCGAGGCGAACGAATACCTCAAACTCCCGCACTGCATGCATGTGCACAGCAACAATCTCGGGAACCCCGGGAACTACGAGACCACCCTCGATACCCTGAAACTGGCATCCGGCTATACCGCGAAGAACGACTTTGGCCGTGACCAGGTGCTGCACCACACGCATATCCAGTTCCACTCCTATGGCGGGACATCCTGGGGCAGTTTCGAGTCGAAGGGAACAGAGGTTGCCGAGTATGTCAACTCGCAGAAGAACATCTCCTGTGACATCGGGTTCGTGACCCTGGATGAGACGACGACGATGACCGCAGACGGTCCGTTTGAGCACCATCTCTGTGAACTGAACCACCTGAAATGGGCAAATGTCGATGTTGAGCTCGAGACGGGTTCAGGCGTTGTACCGTATGTCTACAGCCCCGACATCTTTGTCTGCGGTATCCAGTGGGCAACCGGTCTTGAGATTGCCCTTGCCGGCAAAGACATGATGCGGTTCCACCTGACGACCGACCATCCAAATGCAGGTCCGTTCACCCGGTATCCGCGGGTCATGAAGTGGCTGATGAGCACCAAAGCCCGTGACGAGATGTTTGCCACGATGAAGAACGAGGACAAGGTCCGCGACCGGACTGCACTTGGCGGGATGGACCGCGAACTGACGCTCTCCGAGATCGCGATGATGACCCGTGCGGGTCCCGCCCGGGTGCTTGGCCTGTCTCATATGTATGGATCGCTTACACCAGGTCTGGACGGCGATGTTGCAGTCTATGACTACAACCCCGACACCGCGTCTGATCCCGAAGCAATCGAGACGGCGTTTGCCAATGCCGCGTTCCTCTTCAAGCAGGGTGAGCTGATCATCAATGAAGGCGAGATCGTCTCCAATGGGAACAAGCGGACACTCTGGGTCGATGTGAAGACGAACGAGAACGCCCAGGTCGAACGTGATATCAGCCTGAAGTTCAGCAAGTTCTACACCATGACAAAGAACAACTACGAGGTTTCAGCAGAACACTACCTGGCGAACCCGTATGTGATCGAGATCGATGCGACACAGTGAGGTGAGTCGAGATATGGATACAGTTACATTAACCATCAAAGAGCAGCCCCCGCTGTACCTTGAGGCAGAAGTCTTCAATCCCGATGCACTCGCCGGAAAGACGGCACAGGAGATCGCTGATCTCCCCCTGCCCATGGGGAATACAGTCTGCAAGGTCGGTGACTATTTCACCGTCGCTGGCAAAGGTGGAGCGACTGCTGCTGAGACAAAGGTTGTCGTAAACGGTGATCTTGCGAAGGTCAAGTACATCGGTGCGAGAATGAGTAGCGGTGAGGTTGTCATCAACAGCAGCACTGACATGTATGTCGGTGCCTGGATGACCGGCGGCAAAATCCTTGTGAAAGGAAGTGTCGGAGACTTTGCAGCAACCGCCATGAAAGGCGGAGAGCTTGTTATTGAGGGCAATGCAGGCAACTACCTTGCTGCCGCGTACCGTGGCGACTGGAGAGGGATGCAGGGCGGCAGGATCCACGTAAAGGGAAATGTCGCTGCTGACACCGGTTTCTACATGATGGGCGGCGAGATCGTCATTGACGGCGATGTCGGTGAACACGTGATGATCCACGCTGATGGCGGAAAGACTGTCATCAAAGGCAATGCAAAAAGCCGTCTTGGCGGACAGATGGTCAGGGGAGAGATCTATCTCTTCGGTTCTCTTGAACTCATGATGCCTGGATTCCAGCACGTCGGAGATGTGGAGCTTGAGGTTGAAGGTGTGAAGGCGACATTTGCAGAATACATCGGTGATGTCGGCGAGCGCCACCCCAAGTCCAAAGGCCAGATTATCTACGGTAAGCTTTACCAGAAGAAATAATCTACAAATCTTTTTTTTTCGTTTTTACCAGGGTACAGGCAATCTTTTTTGGTGAGCTTCATACCGCCTCCAGATACCTGCGCCGCACCTGCTTCAGATGCCTATGATCCGGATTCGGATGTTGCAATGAAATCTCTATCGTGGTTAATCCCCTGTTCCTACAGAATTAAAGGAAAACCAAGTGATCAAAAGAATTTTGGAGAAGAGTCAAAAAAACAGGTGGGAATGACTCCCACATGGCTATTCAATTGTTTATTCTTTGAAGATATTATCATAGATCTGGTCTGAGCCGGTGTCATCGAGACGCTTCCGCTCAACCCTCTCCTCGGCATAGGCAAGAACCGGTGGGTCCATGTTGATACCGGGGGTGAAGCCGAACATCTTCTCAAGTTCAACCTGCTGGGCGTGCATGAAGAGTGCGTTTGGAATATCCATAGCACAGAGTTCCTCGCACTGGCCGCAGTTGATACAGGAGTCGGCAACATGGGCGAACCGGATCATGTGGAACATTGGTCCTGGTGGAACCTGACCCGGAGTGACAAGATGTGGCTTCCTGGTGCTGCACTCGACACAGTAACAGATCGGGCAGTTCTCAATGCATGCATAGCATTTGATGCACCGTGCGGTCTCCTTCATGATCGTCTCAAGACGCTGGCGGCCTTCACCGAGTGCCTCAAAGTCATGACTCCTCCACTTGTCACCAAGTTTGAGCATTGCATTCTCAACTTTGCCACGGATTGCAAGACCCTTTGGATCCGGAGCAGAGGTCTCAAGGACGCCGGCTTTGGCAGCACCATCGACGAGGTTCGCACCCTTCTCAGAGCAGACCTCGACAAAGGTCGCCTTCCCGGCCTTGTCACCGAAGACACCCCAGTTCCCGCAGGCAAGATCTGTCTGCCGCGGAACTTTCACCTTGCACCGGCGGCAGTTGCTCCTCCGGCCATAGCCTTCCTCTTCGAGTTCATCAATGGAGATGCCCTTGTGTTCACCGTCTTTGGTGATAACAATGAACTGGCCCTTATCAATCTCCTCTTTCACGACATCGTCAGGGTTGATACCGAACTTCTCGGTGATCATCTGCCTCGCACCAACGGGGCTGACTGTTCCACCACAGTTTAAGCCGATCATGATGATGTTGTCGAGGTTGATCTGCTTCCTCTTGGCAAGTTCATAGAATGCCATTGCATCGCATCCCTTGACAGGAACTGCGAGCTTCATATTCTCTGCACCTTCAAGGTACTTCTTGATCATCTTTGGGATGAGGAGCGTTCCACAGTGGAGTGAACCAGCAGTTCCTGCAATTTCGGCAGGGTCGGTGATAACCTCAAGTGTTGCATCAAAGACATCTGCACCCCTCTTTACGGCAAGAACGCCATCTACCGTCTTGCTCTCAAGGGCATACTTCAGGAGTGTCGATACCGCACCGCCGCACTCACCCTTCTCTGCAATTTCTGCTTCCTTTGCCCATGCATAGAGCATATCGCCTTTTGCTACCATCGTAATCAGGCCTCCTGGATCTTTTCAACGGTGACAGCACAGGCCTTGAACTCCGGAAT
>NZ_JBCEXH010000010.1 GCF_038751955.1 Methanocalculus natronophilus
GATCGATCCCCCAGTATAAAGTACTTTCGATGGGGAGGGGTTATTCGAAGTTCTCACAAGAAGAGGTATGACAGGAGAAGCGTGGAAGGAGAAGATACATCCTTAATAAATCAATACAAAATATAAAAAATCCTTTAAAAATATTTCCTAATCTTTAAGCCAGCACTAACTATATACATACAACAGACTCTGGAATGGTATCAACAGATGAGATCCCAAAATATTCACCTGAGGTTGTGAATTCATATATTCATGCTGAAGATTTGGATGGGATCCAGCAGATCATACAGGATGCCAGGCACCAAAAGGACCAATCTTCCCGTCTTTTGCTTGAAGCGATAGCAAATCAACTCAGAGAAGCCGCCTTTGAAAATGGAAAGCCCAAATACCTGGTGGCTGGAATTGAACACCACCTCCCGGCTGCAGAGGACGTCGCCATCTCCTGTGCAGCAGAGTGTATACAAACCGGTGACCCCGAATGGCTCAGCGCAGCAAGGCGGCTTCTACACGCAATCCCGTTAAAGAGCCGGCGTTCCCTCTGCACAAGCCAGATCGCAGAGCGCTTCATCAATGCAGGTATCAGGAGACGAGACGCTGAGCTGATCCGGCAGGGGATTACATGCATCGAGAGGATAGAGTTTAAAAAGAACCGATCTGCTTCGGTCAACACCCTGCTGCCGCGCATTACCAGCTATGCTGTCAGGACAGAGAACCCTGACCTCCTCAACAGAGCCTGTGAACTGCTTCATTTCGTCCACAGGACAAAACCACGATCAAATCTTGAGATTGAGATAATCCGGGCGCATATATCAATTGGCACCTCCACTGAGAACTACCAGCTCCTGGAAGAGGCATTCCTACGGGCTGAGGAAATCCCCCAGAAGAGCATGCAGTATGAGGCATTCAGTCAGATATTCTCGACGCTGAAAGCCCTCCAACGGGACCAGCTCATCTTTGATGGCGGAGGATATATCAAAGGCAGGTATGAGAGCCTGTCCCCGGAGAGCAGACGATCCTTTATTACTGCATTTACAGAAAGTCTCATCAGTTTCAAAAGAGAGCCTGAGGCGCTCCGAAAAGACCTTGCATATCTCTTTGATCTTGCCGGAACCAACCGCGTTGATGCGATAAACAGTATATTAAAATGCCTGATCAGTACTCCTGACAAAAAAACCCTCCAGGCACTGCTCAGAGAGATCGAAGACGCAGATATTGATCTGAGTGAGAACCAGGTTAAAAAACTGCTCTACCTGGTAGCCCTCCCCGGACTGAGAGAGCTTCACAACCATGAACTGCTCTGTATATACAGGAAGGTACAGGAAAACCCGCTGCTGTTTGTACAATCAGCAGAATTCTATGTATTCATTCACCTTTTAATTGATGCAGGATATGCCGACTGGGCATATGAACTTGTTCTTGATCTGCTCACAGCCGGTGAGAAGAAAAAACCCGGAGTGTTTCAGGCTGCTGTAGATCTGCTCACACACTCGCTCAGAAGCAGGACCAGATCAAATGCAGGCTGCCATCTGCTTTTTGCTCTCGCAGATGATCAGCCATACCGTGATGAACTGATCCTGACCGCCCAGCACAGGTGTATACAGGCTGTCTCCTCTTCAGATTTGGAGACAATGGTAGAAAAGCTCATAGAGATAGCCATGATTCATTCAAAACCGGATCTGGCACTCTCAAATCTCATTCTCATACTTATTGACTCGGATATACCAGTTCACCTGCACATCAGTACGCTTCTCACTCTCAATCGTCAGGTTCAGGATCCAGCCATAAAAGATTATAGCCTCTCCCAGATCATTGTTGAAATTACCAGAAACGGAGTACGACATGAGAGTCGTGATACCATCCAGCAGGCCGTCGCCTTCGGGTGTATGCTCGAGGGAACGCAGGCCCGCTATGATGCTTTTGCCCAAATCATCAATGAAGTAACAGCCTATGCCACACGGGACGGGGATCTTGATCTTTTAATCCGGATCAGCACCTGGTGCCTTGAACTCCTCTCCGGGGATTACAGGACGAGATCGCTTGAGAATATCATAGGCGGATTACTACGGTTTGGAGAGCAGAGAGATTCGTCCAGGGCTGTCTCTGCAGCATATGACCTTGCACGGGAGGTTATGGATCCAGGCATCCGCCAGGAGCTCTGCGAGTCATGCATACAGGCATATATCAGCTTTGGATCTGCACGCCTTGGAACAGGAGCCTTGCTGACAGATCCAAATAAGCTTGAATGGGCCCTTGAACCATTCATTCATGCCCAGGAGATAATCCGGCAATCAGTTCCGCCAAAGAAGCTGTCGCATACAATTGCTCTTGCCATTGACACCATTCTCGATTTGGATCAGATGCAGGAATCGATGCCATTGCTCATTCCACTAGCATTCTTCCTGCTTGAAGAGCCAGACCATATCAAAAGAAAAACGATCCTCGTCAGGAGCAGCGCACAGATCAGAACACTGTTAAACCAGATAGATCTGAATAGTCCCTATGAAATGCTCGCTTCTCTCATTTTCGAGTACCAGCCTGCACAACGATCACCTGTTGTGCTTGGGCTGGTCGAAAAAATGATCGGCGAAATACCTGATCCATACACCCGGGCACAGAAGCTTGCTTCTCTCACGCATGCATATCGTCTGCTTGGAGATCATACAACTGCAAAGGAGATTTTGGATACAATCCAGTTGACAGTCCCACAACTGCACGCAGGCGAGGCAGTAGATATTCTGACTGCCACTGCACATTGCTATTACGGAATAGATACTGCACGTGCAATAGAATGCATTCATACGGCAGCAGACTTCCAATGTGCATTATCCGGGTATGATGCAGACTCTGCTGCACGAAAGATAATTGCTGCAACAGCCAGGTATCCTGAAAAGGCCGATCAAGCTCTCCGAATCCCTGATCCATACCGCATGCTCGAATCAATTGAAGATCCAACTGAGTATGTCAGGGCTGCAATCCCTCTCCTTGCTACCTGTGATGATGAGTTGACGCATGCCGGTTGTATACAGAAAGCCTATGATACAATGCTTGCCATTCCAGCACCATATACCCGGGCACTCCTCCTCACAGACTTTACAGCCGCACAACGTGACAGGATGCAGGAAGAGACAAAAGAGGCATGCTTCAATGCGGCCATTGAGGCAGCTGAGGAGATAAAAATCCCCTATATCAGGTTCCAACTCAAAAAACAGATCATCTCCCTCCTTGTTGACGATTACACCAGGTCCGGCCGGGACAGGGCAGGTGAGCTGATCCTTGATCTTCTGCACAATATCACAGATCCACGTATACGGCTCAGTATTGCAGGGGAATTCGGACTGATGGCACTGCCTGGTGAGTCCTCTGATCAAAGTCTGGCACCAGATTCTCTGGTTACGCAACTCCTGCAACAGAAGATACGCCTTGCTGATGATCTGGATATTAACCAGGCACTCCAGGGCATCTCAGACAAAGGAATACTGGCACAGTATTACCTTGGTATCGCCATAGCCAACAGGCGCCGGGCAAAGAGCAGGCGTATCGAACAACTCATCCAGCAGGCTGGCCGGGAAGTAAGCGTCATTCGACCCCTCTCGCGCAGGGCATATTATCAATGTGACCTCGCACTCACCTGTTTTGCATACGGAGAATATGAACATGGTGGAAATTTCTTTGATATGGCAATGGATACCGCGACAAACATCTCCAGGGCAGATGTACGTGATGAAGTCTTCCAGGAGCTGGAGATAGCCATGCAGCTGATCCAGCAGATGGACGAATACCAGTATATATCCCGGGCGCAGTAGTACTTCTGAAGAAACAGGAGACAACAATTCATGACGAAAACAACAGGAGCAGGAAGATGAAGACTATTGAACTGCTGGTCTCCGGCAGGGTGCAGAAGGTAGGTTTTCGTGCATGTGTCAGGCATATCGCAACATCCCTGGGTGTCTCCGGGGAGGTGGAGAACCTTGCTGACGGGAGAGTTCGTGTTCTTGCTACCGGAGAAGATGTCATCCTTGAAAAATTCACCTCAATGCTCTATGGCTGCCCCCGCGCCATAATCAGGGACATGACCGTCAATGAGTATATCTTCACCCAGTTCCCGGATTTCTCCATCAAAAGAACAGTTTTCCTCTGAAAAATTAATATATAAAGGAAAATCCGGTCCCCTTTTCAAGCGACTGGAGATATGCATAAACATTCTGATCAATTATACGCTGATCAATTGTGGTGTAGAGCCGCTCAAGCATATGGGAGATGATCTGATCAGAGAGAACACACCGCGTCTGGCTCAGCTCATAATCTTTTGGCCCAAGGTGTGTGGTTGCGATATCAAAGACAACAGAATCCACCATGGACTGCTTCAGGGGCTCTATGATATCGTACACCAGCCCTCCTGCACCCTGATTCAAAAGCCCGTGATCGGGGTTCAGATGTGCCCCGATGAGAGCAACACATGCGTTTCCAAAGAGAAGGGCATAGCCAAACGAGAGCATCGCGTTGATTGGATCAAAATGTGGCCGGTGTGTCCGTCGCCGGTAATTCAGTTCAGATGGAGTCGTCCTGGACAGAATTTCATAATACATATCCGTCACCAGGGTATGGAGCCTGCGGATCTCCTCTATCCTGACCAGGTATTCAACCTCATTCTGAGCCTGACGCATCACATCCAGCTCCCCCTGGTAAAAGAGTCCCGAATCAAAGGATTGATCCAGTTCCTCAAGCCGGAGAAGGCGTGACTTCATAGATGCCCGTACAATCTCCACAATATAGCGGTGTGGTGGAGTTGATGTCTGAAGGCACCATCTCTCTTCATTGTTTTGTGTGCCAAACGGGCGGAGCGTACCAAGTGGCGTCCCATGAGCATCAAAAAAGGAGATTGACGATCCTTTCTCAAGCAGACGGTTAATCGTCGCTGTCTGGATGGTGTGTCCCCCTACCAGGAGGAGGTGCCTGATCTCTTCGATAGGATAATTCGACTGCTGGGAGCGTTTCTGTACATACAACAGACCCGGTGTCGATTTAATATGGGCGCCATACCCCCAGATGGCCAGCCAGGGAACATTCAGAGAAACCAATAATCAACCCTCATTGACAGAAGTATTCATTATATCCTTTGTTTCAGGGATTAAGCTTTTTGAAAAGTTCCAGAAGGTGCCGATCATATGCCTTTACCTCCGGGGAAGAAGGGATCTGCAATCGGGGCAGAAGAACCGCTCTTTCCTGTCAAGTTCGCTTAAACTCTCAGGTTTATACATAATACATTGTGGAATATGGCAGTGCTGAAGCCCGAGGAGATGGCCTATCTCATGTGCACCTTCTTTTGCAGTCCTCTCAATTATCAGGCGGATATCAGGTTCAATCCCGTAATAGGAATTCTCAAGCCGTGCAGTTGATATGACAGCACTCCCATATGACTCCCTGGCAAGTCCGAAGACAAAATCAGTCGAATCAGCATAGAGATCATCGGGTATAACAAGAAGAAACGGGTCCAGAATGCCATGCATCCGTTTGAAAAGGCTGATCCGGTTGATAACCCGTCCGGCATCATACTGTCGCCTGATCCGATGATACCCTTCAAGAGGGAAGTGATCTCCCAGAATGAGTTCCACAGATGAACCGAGAACATCAGAAATAATTCGCTGAACCGGAAGCTGAATACCATCAACAGATCGATAATCCCAATAGATTACGATCCCCATACCTGTTACTGGGTAATGAACGGGTATAAACATATTGAAGAAACAATCGGCCGCTACATTGGTGGCAATTACAAAAAAACAGTCGAGGTGGGCTTTGGAGGCAGGTTCACCGCCGCGAGCATCATCTGCGGCATGGGTGGATCGGTTCTCTGTACTGACATCAGGCCATTTACCTCTTCAGGCGGAATTCCAACTGCAGTTGATGACATCGACGATCCGGATATCAGTTTATACAAAGGATCAGACTGTATCTATGCCATCAGGCCCGGTATAGAGATGATCCCGGGGTTACTCGCACTCGCTGAAAGAGTCGGATCTGATCTGCTTGTGTACCACCTTGGAAACGAAATATATGAAAACGGCGGGGAGATTATTGACTGTGGTGTCATTCTCCACCGCTATTACGCCTCAGAACGAGAAGAGCGTTGACTGGCTCGCCTCTTTCTTCTTTGGCTTCTCAGGGTCTGCAGAATGATCCAAAACTGCAGCATTCAGCCCTGACCCGGTGTCATGCGTATCCTGCTCCACCCCTTTTTTCTGTTTTTTTAAGGCAGCCTTCCTCTTCTCTTCCTCTTTTGCCTCTTTCTCGATCTCTTTGTGAACAGACTGCGCCCTGGCCCTGTCATGGAGTAAAAGTGCCAGCTGATCGGCATCCAGGCAAAGTGATCTGACAAAGCTATGTGGATCCTTATCTGCAAGAAGGCCAATCGGGGTGAGATACTCCTTTGCTATGGTCTTTTCGGGTATCAGGTACTTTTCTGAAAACCGGTTCAGGAGTTGCAGACGGATTGCTTTTTGTCTGCGCGCCTGGCTCATACGCCTCCATCGACCAGGAGGGGATATTCTGTTTCGCTCATTTGATCCGGAGAGGGCAGCAGCGCATCCGATGATCATAATAGCGCTTGCGTACTTCCAGAGAGTATAATACTGGCGAATAAGGGTTCTTCCAAGATAGATATCCGCCCTCCGGAGATACTGCATCGCACGAACACGCCGTCTGCTATCGCGCTGCTGCAGAACTGCAGTCTCAAGCCACTGGATACGGGCATCCGGGGTGTCATCAACATCATATGAGAGCCGAAGCAATGCATCGTCGTCATACTTCCCCGACGTGGTCTTTGCCACAAGATCAAAAATGCTGTACCTCGAATCTTTCTGCTGGGTGGCAAGACTATCCGGAGTAATATGCGTTTTTCCAACTGACGCGCCAAAGAGCATATTGACTGCCTGGCGGATATCACCATGTGCCTCTTCAGCAATGATTCCAACAGCTTCAGGGTCGCATTCCAGACCCTCGTGCAGACAGATCGCCTTGAGGTGAGGAGCAAGGGAGCGTGCGGGGATCGCTTTGAACTGGATCTCAGAGCAGAGCCGCCTGATATCCTGGGCAACACCATAGGCATCGTTTGCAGTGAGGATAATGGGCTGTTTGGATCTGCGGATAACATCCACAATCGCCTTTGCACCGCCCCGATCGGCATTTCCCTCAAGGTTGTCAGCTTCATCGAGAAGTATCAGGCGCCGGCTTGATCCGGAGAGACTGGCTGTTGTGCTTGAGCTGCCAGCAATTCGCTCAATTGCTCCTTTTGTCCGCTGATCGCTTGCATTCAGCTCAATTATCTCCCATCCGAGGTCATGGGCAAGCGCATATGCCGTGGATGTCTTCCCGATGCCCGGTTTTCCATAGAGGAGGACCGGCTTCTTCTCCGGTGTCCAGTCAGACGCCCAGTCGAAGAGTTCACGAACCGCAGACTGATTGCCAATAATGTCCGCCAGCCGCCGTGGCCGGTACTTCTCCGTCCAGTCCATGTAGGATCTATTCATGTGCAAAGACAAAATAGGTTTGCGGGATCAGAAAACATAGAACAAATACATTATCTCAGATGAAGCAGAAACATAACTGGTAATCTGTTATTGGTGTTTATTGTGGCGAAAAAATGCTCCACTCAATCCGTAGCATCCGCGGTGAGAGATTATGAAGGCGTGACCAGGAAGCACGCAATCGGGGATATGATACATTCGCTGTATCAGGATTCCCCCGATGTTGTGGCATCGTTTGGAGAGGATGCTGCAGTCATACGGCAGGGAGACCGGGCCCTGCTTCTCGCCGCAGATGGAATCTGGAATAAGCTGATGGAGGCGGATCCGTACTGGGCAGGCTTTTGCGCAGTGCTTGTGAATATCCATGATATCGCCGCAATGGGTGGAGAAGCCCTGGCGCTGGTTGATATCCTCTCCTACACAGACGAAGAGCTGATGTATGAGGTGACACGGGGCATGGCAGATGCTGCAGAGCGGTTTGGTGTTCCGATCGTTGGGGGCCACCTCCACCCAAACACCCCCTATAATGTCATCGATGTTGCAATACTTGGATCAGCTGCCCTTGATTCTGTCATCTACAGCGACCGTGCCGGGGATGGGGATGCAGTGATTGCCGCAATCGATCTCAACGGGCGTGTCCATCCCTCCTGTATCATGAACTGGGATTCCGTCACGATGAAGGATGGAGAGACCTTGCGGGCACAGATCCGGGTGATGAAGACGCTTGGGGAAGATAAGCTTGTGACTGCCGCAAAGGACATATCAAACCCGGGCATTATCGGAACGCTTGGGATGCTCCTTGAAGTCAGCGGGATGGGTGCCTCAATTGACCTTCATGCGATACCGATGCCGGACCTTGCTGCACACGGGATAGAATTTGAGCTCTGGGTACGGATGTACCCGGGAATGGGATTCATCCTGACAGCTGAGCAGATCCATGTGGATGAGGTCTGCAGGCGCTTCAGGGAGGCTGGTATGGCAGCACAGGTGATAGGAACCGTCAATAACTCTCGAGAGCTGACCGTTGCCTACCAGGGGAGCTCAACAGAAGTCTTTGACTTCTCTATTGACGGGATCATGGGATCCATCGACTGGTGTCAGAAACGATGGTAACAATCGGCATCGGTGCTTCAGGAGATCCACAGAACGTCCTTTGGGCAGCAAAAAAGGCTGCTGCCCAGGGGATCGGCATTGTGATCTATACAACAGAAGAGATCCCGGACCCTGAGATTTCCGGGATCTCAATGCACGTGTCCAAAACCCCGGAGACGACGATGATAGACGCCCTTGTGAAGAACGAGATCGACGGGGCGGTTCGTGGCACACTCCCTGCAAACAGCACCCTCAGGCACCTCAGGGAGCAGACCGGTGCAGGCCACCTTGAACGCATTGCTGTTCTTGAGACAGCAGGCGGAGATCGGTTTCTGCTTGCCCCGGTCGGAATTGATGAGGGGTGGACTGTTGGTTCAAAACTGGATCTTATCCAAAAAGCAAAAGCCCTTGCCAGACAGCTTGGGATCGATCAGTCTGTCGGTATCCTCTCCGGAGGCCGTCTCGGAGATGTCGGGCGAAACCCTGTTGTGGACAGGTCACTTGCCGATGCCGAGCTGCTTGCCCGCATCTGTTGCGAAGAGCATAAAGAGATCCTCATCGAGGAGGTCGTGGGCAGCCATGGGATTGTGATCGCTCCGGATGGCATCTCAGGCAACCTGATATTCCGGACACTCGTTCTTCTTGGATCCGGCAAATCATATGGCGCACCTGTTGTAAATATCGGTGTAACCTTCGTCGATACATCGCGCGCATCACCCTGGCTGGAAAATGCCATTTCTCTTGCGGCAGCATTGAGAACTCCAAGATAAAGCAAAATAAACCCTTATATCAAATAATAAACCATAATAAAGCATATTTTCAAAAAATACGAAAGAATTGATTAATACCCCTATACAGTCTGGAAAATAGAAAATACGAAAGGAAAAACTGGCAATAGACGAAAACTATAAGTATTCAACGATATATTCATTGAATGGTGGCTTAAGTTATGTCAGACCTACCAATTGCAGCTGTAGTCAGAATTGCAAAGAAGAATGGTGCAGAACGAGTAGGCAGTGATGCTGCTGAAGCACTTGTTGTAAAGGCAGAGGCATACATTGCTGATCTCACAAAGAAAGCAAACCAGTATGCAGTTCATGCCGGAAGAAAGACGATCAAAGAGGAAGATATTGATCTCGCCGCAAAGGGCGAAGCATAATCAATTCTCCTCTTTTCACAAATCAGAAGACACCTTTTGTACTTGGAATTTCATTATCGTCCTGGTTTTTTGCAAGCGCCTGTTTGAGGGCAATGCCAAATGCCTTGAAGATCGCCTCACAGCTATGGTGATCTGATCTCCCTGAAAACGTGATGTGAGCAGTGATGCCAGCCTGCTGGAGAAGGGACGAGTAGAAGTGTTCAAAGAGATCATTTGGAATCCCACCGGTCTCCCTGCCGGCAAACGAACCTTCAAAGACGAGAAAACCTCTTCCTCCACAGTCAAGGGCAACAGAGGCGCGTGCCTCGTCCATCGGGATGGTGGCATCTGCAAACCGGGTTATTCCCCTGCCTTCACCAATTGACTGCTTCATTGCCATCCCAAGCACTATGCCGATATCTTCCACTGTATGGTGGCAGTCAACAGCGAGATCTCCTGCTGCATCGACGGTAAGGCCAAACTTCCCGTGCCTGCCAAAAGACTCAAGCATATGGTCGAGAAATGGAATGCCGGTATCTACACTGACATCTCCGCCATCGGGATCGAAACTGATTGCTACTGTCGTCTCCTTTGTCTTCCGGTTTACATCTGCCCGTCTCATGATATCTCCTCAAGTATTGCAGGAAGTGACAGCATCCCGCTATACAGGGCGGATCCAAGAACCACTCCTGCCGCACCAAGCTCCCTGAGAACCCTCAGATCAGCTGCGCTTGAGACGCCTCCAGAGACCACAACAGGGCATTGTACCGACCGGATGACATGTTCTGCCAGTCCGGCGTCAATACCACTGCAGAGCCCCTCTACATCGACATTGGTAAAGAGGAGGGAGCCTGCCCCCTCCTGCTCAAACCGTGCCGCCCATACTGCAGCATCGCCGGCAGTCTGCTCCCACCCATGGATTGCAATCTCGCCGCCGCGTGCATCAACACCTGCCATGATCCTCCCGCTCCCATGTTCCTGAGAGAGCCTTCGGATAATAAAAGGATCCTCTGTTGCGGCTGTACCGAGAATAACACGATCAACACCGATATCAAGCCAGCCTGCCGCATCGGAGGCCGACCTGATACCGCCGCCAAGCTGGATAAAGACATCTGTCCCGGCGATTAACTGCCTGATGATCTCCGCATTGGCTCCTGCATTTCCAAATGCGCCATCAAGGTTTACAATATGAAGGGCGGTTGCACCTTCATCTATCCATCTGAGCGCTGCATCAAGGGGGCTTCCATAGACCTGTGCAGTCTCACGCTTCCCCTGAACGAGCTGGACACAGCGTCCATTGAGAATATCAACTGCTGGAAAGATATCCATAGGCATCACGGGATCATACGCTGGACATCCATAACCAGGATATCTGTTGCTCCGGCACGTTTGACCTGGTTGATCAACTGGTATATACGCTCTTCAGCAACAACTGCATGGACGGCAACGAGGTTCTGATCTGAGGCCACATCCATCACTGTCGGGCCAGCCAGTCCGGGAAGGATTGCCCGTATCTCCTCAAGGCTGTCCCGGCTGATATTCATCATCAGGTAACACTGGCCTTTTGCCCTGACAACACTCTCAAGAGCAAGGGTGATCTCATCGATTTTGTCCCTGTGCTTACCGGCAGACGCCGGGTTTGCGATGAGCCAGGTTGAGCTTGAGAATACATCGGCAAGGATCCTGAGATGGTGTGTCTCAAGCGTCGTTCCGGAGCTTGTCAGGTCAACAATTGCATCTGCAATCCCAAGCTGGGGTGCTGCCTCACATGCACCGGATACTGAGACAATTGCGACATCGATACCTCGCTCAGAAAAAAACGACCGGGTAATACCGGGAAACTCTGTTGCAATTTTTGCTCCCGCAAGATCAGCAGCAACAGTATATCGTGACTCGTCGGGTACAGCAATGACAAGCCTCGCCTTCCCCATGCCAAGATCCAGAAGGTTTTCTACAACAGATCCACGCTCCGCCACCATATCAAGGCCTGTGATCCCAAGATCAGCCACTCCCTGGGCAACATACTCAGGGATATCGATTGGCCGGACATAGAGTATCTCGATATGCGGATCAACTGTTTTTGCGATGAGCTGGCGCACGCCGCCGCCATTGATATGCAGGCCGCTCTTCTCGATGAGTGCTGCAATAGGCTCTGCAATCCTGCCTTTATTGGGGATTGCAAGCCGGATTCTATCAGAAGGTCTTGAGCTCACCTTTTATAACCCTCTCTGTGATGGTTGATATGGTCTCAAGCCGGTCATTGACGATCTCTGTAACATCACGGGAGATGCTGTTGAAATCTGCCCCGTCTTCCGGAATTATCTGGACACCCGCAACAAGCGGATGATCAATTTGCTGACCAATCCGGGAGAGGAGACGGACATACATCTCGGTGATGCCATCAACCCTGGCACATGCTTCCTGTGCAATATCAGTGGAGAGCAGGTTGTAGATCTTGCCGATATGGTTTATCGGGTTCTTCCCGCTTGCCGCTTCCATGCTCATCGGACGGTTCGGCGTGATCAGGCCGTTGACCCGGTTGCCCCTGCCAACAGAGCCGTCATCACCCATCTCAGCTGATGTCCCGTTCACGGTCAGGAAGATACTGTTACTATTGATATCATCAGCGGTATTAACAGAAACCACAACCTTTCTCTCTGTATACTGCCTGGCAACCGACGCAAGGTGGTCCTGCATGAGATGCGTTGCCTCAACGTACTCATCAATTGATGAGCAGTAGCGATCAACCATGGCAGACGCAATGGTAAAGGTCATCTCATCGCCCTGTCTAAGACCCATAATTTTGATATCATAACCGATTATCGGGTTCTTTGGCCTGAGATGGGTTGCGATCTCCTGATCCATGGCAAGCACAATCTGTTCAACCTCGGAGAACGGCCCATGGCCGACACCAAATGATGTGTCATTTGCCCGCGGCACCTGGTTCTGCCCGCATGTCCTGAAGACATCACAGAGATCAGTGGATCCATCCCCCATCCTGCAGTCCACGATAATATCGCGTTCCATATTCAGGGTGGGAAGCGTCTCTCTGAGATAGTGCCGGGCCGCTTCAACTGCTGCAGCATCGGTTGGGATCGTCTGGCCATTGAAGCTTTTTGTTGCCCTACCGGTCAGGAGAAGGTACATCGGCTTGACTATCCTGCCTCCTCCAAACTGTGGAAGTGAAGCGCCTGCAACAACCTCTCCCTGGTCGGTGTTGTGGTGGAGCACAGCATCACATCGCTCATCATATTCCCTGCAGAGCGCGCGGCTGATGGCTTCTGCAACTCCATCTGCAATACTGTCAGGATGGCCAACACATTTCCGTTCAACAAGTTCGATAGCCTGTTCCTCAATTGGTGTCTGTCGAAGAGATGCAATACTGATATTTCTTGTCATGAAAACCCTCGGGTAGATTGTTGTCAGATATAGTAGATAGAGATGGGATCTCTTTTAATGCTGTTCATCGTGTGAGCGAAACTTCAGATCTGAGTGTCAGCATACAGACTCCGTCCCGGAAGACACGGACAAGCCCTCCACTCTCGGATACGGTGATGCCAACTGATGGAATATCCCGGGTGATTGCAGCTGCTGCCATATGCCTCCCCCCAAGCCCTGATGGAAGGGTTACCCCGCGGGCATCGGCGTCAATATACCTGCCGGCAGCAATAATGTGCCCTTCTTTTGTCAGGATAAAAACACCGTCAAGCTGGGCAAACTCCTTGACGCTCTCCCAGTTCTCCCGGTTCCGGATATCACATACTGAGAGGGGATGGCCTGCATAGGGATTTAATATCGCCTGGTGGGACCGTGCAAGGAGGGATGATCCCTCCCCGATGATGAAGGCTGTCCCGATATGCCTTCCTTCACGTCCTTCGTGGGCGAGCTCAAGAGCCAGTGCAAGAACCGAATGGAGAACCTCGGGCGGGACGATATCACTGTATGACTTCAGATCAAGGTAATCGCGTGCCTCTCCGACATCATAGATGAGAAGGGCAAAGGGAAAGACGCCAATAATCGTCCCTGTTGAGATCTCTGTCCGGAGATGATACTGGACAACCGCGTCCAGGATATGATGTTCACAGAACTCTAAAAGCTCCTGCATATTCTTTTTGACAAAGAGATCCGGCTGATGCTCCTTCACCCAGACAACAGGAATATCTGTCTCAAACTGGTTCTGGTCAAGGAACGAGAGGATGGCAATAGCCCCGACTGATTCCGCAAGTTCGGCTGCTGCCGCCATCAGTACCTGTTCCTTGTTGTGTATCATATCAGATCTGCTATTTTTTGAGGGAGTTCGGACGGGCGACGGGCAACCACAATACCCATTGCTTCGAGGCGCCGGATCTTTGATGCGGCATCCCCTTCACCACCTTCGATGATCGCTCCCGCATGCCCCATGCGTTTCTCTTTTGGCGCAGAGACACCTGCAATATAGGCGACAAGGGGAAGACCACATGAGAGGGCTGCTTCTGCCCCGTCAAGCTCAAGGGCACCTCCAACCTCACCGATCAGGATGACTGCCTTTGTATGCGGATCCTGGTGGAAACCTTCGATACAATCAACAAAGGTCTCACCGATAACCGGATCCCCTCCAATTCCAATAACTGTGCTCTGCCCGATGCCAGCCCGCGTCAGTTCGTCGACAACTTCATAGGTGAGAGTGCCGCTCCGTGAGATTACACCGACACTTCCCGTTGAGAAGAGTGGTGAGGGCATTATCCCGAGCTTGCATTCACCAGGCGAGAGGAGACCGGGGCAGTTTGGACCAATCACAGCCGACCCGCAGGATCGTGCATAGGCTACTGCCTGCATCACATCATGGACCGGGATATGCTCGGTGATCGCGACAATCGTCTCGATTCCGGCATCAGCTGCTTCCATGATCGAATCTGCTGCTGCGCCGGCAGGCACAAAGATGACTGATGCAGAGAGATCATGGGCCGCCTGTGCCTCACGTACCGTGTCATAGACAGGGACACCATGCACATCCCTGCCACCTTTTCCAGGTGTTACCCCGGCAACAACACCTGCTCCACCCACGTCACGGGCATACCTGTTCATCAGGTCGATATGGAATGCTCCCTGGTTTCCGGTTGCCCCCTGCACAAGCACACGTGTTGATCTATCCCCATATATCATGAAGATGCCTCCTGCACAGCTGAGGCGACAGCCTCTTCCATGGTATCAAGCATCCGGTACCCGGCACCTTCAAGAAGGGCCCGGCCTTCTGCTTCATTTGTACCTGCAAGCCTGACAATCACCTGCTGGGAGACCCCGGCATCGATGATCCCGCGTGCCACCTCGTCACAGCGGGTGATCCCGCCGAGGAGATTGACAACAATCACCTGTACAGAAGGCACAGACGCAACCAGCCGCACCGCATGCATCACCCGCTCTGATCCTGCACCTCCCCCGACATCCAGAAAGTTTGCAGCCCGTCCCTGGTGATGGGCGATGAGATCGAGTGTTGCCATTGTGAGGCCGGCACCATTGCCGATAACACCAATGGACCCATCCAGTTCGACATAGGAGAAGCCATGCGTTTCAGCCTCGGCCTCACGTTCGGTGAGATCCCGGTTTTCACAGATTCCCTGCCGGTTGAGTGCGTTATCATCAATGATCAGTTTCGCATCGGCTGCAAGCACTCCCTGTGGAGTGATGACGAGTGGATTGATCTCAGCAAGAAGAGCGTCTTTCTCGAGGAATGCCCTGTACAACCCTGAGATGACAGAAGCCACCTCCTTCTCACATCCTTTTGTGAGGTAGCGGAGGATGAATCCCGGAACCTCTTTGAAGTGGGGGGAGACATAGGCTCTTCTGACGATATCGGGACTCTCCCCGGCAGTCGACTCTATCTCCACCCCTCCTGCTTCAGCAAAGAGAATGACAGGGGATCGGCGGCTTCTGTCAATTGCTATAGAGAGGAAATACTCTTTCTCAATCTCTAGGCGCTGCTCAACCAGCACCTCCTGGACAGAAAGGCCCTTAATCTCCTTTCTGAAGAGCTCATCTGCTACAGAGGCCGCATCAGATTCTGTGGCCATCAGGATGCCGCCTGCAAGGCCCCGGCCCCCGACATCCACCTGTGCCTTCAGGACAACATCGCCGTGTATCCTGCTGCAGGCATCCAAAGCCTCCCCGGGAGATCTGATCAACACGCTCTCAGGCACTGCTATTCCGTATCCGGAAAAAACCTTCTTGGCTTCATATTCACGTAATTTCATGGTTTTTGTTCACCGGATCCGAGTTTGATCCCAAGATGGAGGGCTTTTTTATTGAGTTCTTCTGTGCCCTTTGGAACAATATCGAGGACGGCCTTCTGCATGGCCTCCGGAGAGACAATGCCGGTTGTGGCAACAAGTGCCCCGAGCATGACGATATTGGCAACGATAGGTTTTCCAAGCTCCTCCTTTGAAAGTGCTGTTGCCGGAATTTTCCGGCAGGAGACGCCTTCAGGGCGGGACTGGACAAGACCGGAGTCGATGATCACAATATCCTGATCTGATGCAGTTGACCCAAACTTCAGGTATCCCGCCTCTGACATGATGACATAGATATTGGGGTTGAAGACTTTTGGATAGTGGACGGGATCCTCACTGATAATGACCGTGCTGGAAGATGCCCCGCCCCGGGCTTCCGGGCCATAGCTCTGGGACTGAACAGCATACTTTCCATCGTACATCGATGCCGCACGCCCAAGGATGACAGCAGACGTGACTATTCCCTGGCCGCCAAACCCCGAGAAGATCACCTCATACTTCATTTTTTCACCCCGAGTGCCGGCAGGTTGCGATTGGTGAGGTTGCCAACAACAAACATATCCGGTGGAATGGGTTTGCCTTCTGCAACCAGTCGATCATATTTCTCCTTAATCAGCGCATGATCCCGCATCACCGAGATCATCGACTCAACATCACGGAGCTTGTTTCTCCGTCCAAAGTTCGTCGGACACTGGACAAAGACCTCAATAAAGGAGAAACCGGGTTTCTGCAGGCCGAGGGTTATTGACCGGGTCAGCTCCTTCACATGGTATGATGTCCAGCGGGCGACAAAGTTGGCACCTGCTGCTGCAGCAAGTTCGCAGAGATCAAAGGGGTTTTCATCCATACCATACGGAGTCGTGGTGGAGAGAGCACCAGATGGGGTACAGGGGCTTCCCTGGCCGCCGGTCATCCCGTATATCTGGTTATTCATGCAGATAACAGTCATATCGATGTTTCGCCGTGCCGAATGGATGAAATGGTTCCCGCCAATGGCAGAGAGATCACCATCGCCGGTAAAGACAACGACATTAAAGTCCTGTTTCGCCATCTTGACCCCGGTTGCAAATGCAAGTGCCCGGCCATGAGTCGTATGGAGCGAGTCTGCGGTGATGTATCCGGGTGCACGGGATGAACAGCCTATTCCTGAGACAAAGACGGTATTGTCCTTCTCCCATCCAAGCGAGTCGATTGCCGTGAGTGCACAGTTGATGATGGATCCGTTTCCGCATCCTGCACAGAAGATGTGCGGAAGGCGGTCATGCCTGAACCAGTCTTCAAAACTCATGCATACTCCTCCGCCTTCTCAATAAGGTATGACGGGAGATGGAGTTCCCCGCCGATTCTTGGGAGGGAGACGACCGGGAGATCCGTATGCCTGCCAATCTCACGTGCCATCTGGCCCATATTCATCTCCGGAACGAGAAACACCCGTGCGTTTGGAAACTTCTTCAGAAGGTTTTCCGGGAATGGCCAGACCAGCCTGAGATTCAGGTGGCCAAAGCCCTTCCCTGGTTCATCAAGCAGAACCTGCCGTACTGCCCGGGTCGGGGCACCATAGGAGATAAAGACTATCTCAGCCTCAGAGTTTTCGATGTCATAGTCTGCAATCTCATGCCGTGCCCGCTCAACTTTCTCGATCAGCCGGATCACAAGATTCTGGTGGAGTTCAGGATCAGTGGATGCGGGATAGCCTTTCTCGTTATGGGTCAGGCCCGTCACATGGACACGGTGTCCCTCCCCAAAGGGCGTAAAGCCGGGTACAAGATCGTCTTCTGGTTCAAATGGCAGTTTCCCCTCTCGTGCGGGACGCGGAGGAATGCATTCAACCGAATCCGGGAATTCAACGCGTTCACGGAGGTGGCCGACGATCTCATCTGCCATCAGAAAGACCGGGACACGGAATCGATCTGCCAGGTTGAATGCCTTCACCGTGAGATCGAACATCTCCTGAACACTTGATGGCGACAGGGCGATCACACTGTAATCCCCGTGGGAGCCGAACCTGCACTGGAGCATATCGCCCTGTGCAGCCAGTGTGGGCTGGCCTGTTGAAGGGCCTCCCCTCTGGATATTCACCACCACACAGGGAGTCTCGGTGAAGGCAGCATACCCGATATTCTCCATCATCAGGGAGAATCCAGGACCGCTTGTGGCCGTCATTGACCGTACACCCGTCCAGGCACCCCCGATGACTGCTGCCATGCTCGCGATCTCATCCTCCATCTGGATGAATGTCCCGCCAACCTGCGGGAGGCGCCGTGCCATCCGTTCTGCAACTTCAGATGACGGGGTGATCGGGTATCCGGCAAAGAACCGGCAGCCTGCAGCAATCCCACCTTCCGCACTGGCATCATTGCCCTGCATGAAGTCAACGCGTGTCAATACTCTATCACCACCTTTTGGGGTTCAAACGGAGCTTCAGGTATCCAGTTAATTGCCTGATCCGGGCAGATCATCTGGCATACCCCACATAAGCGCCGCTCGTAGAGCTGTGAAAGCCTGCAGTTTGTGCACCGTTCGGGCCGATCCAGCTCCGGAACAAAAACACCCTTCTGGTTCGGCCGCTTTCCTTCCCGGAAGATAGTATACGGGCAGACGAGCACACAGATGTTGCATCCCTTGCACCGTGTTTCATCAATAACCAGCTTCATGCAACTGAACCCTCTGGTATATATTGGTGATTTTAATCAATAAGCACTTGCTTTTCGGATCACGTTGTGCCATCTCTTCCTGACCTCCATACTTCAAACCGTTTACGTGCCCTGAGGTTGGTATCAGCGAAGATATCGCCTCCATGGGCATCGATCCCAACCACAAGCGGGAGATCGGTAACGTCGATGATCCAGATCGACTCTGCCATCCCGAGATCAGGATAGAAGACACCTTTGAGTTCCATATGGGATGCTGCCAGTGCCGCACATCCGCCGGTGAAGGCAAGGTAGACAGCCCGGTTCTTCAGCGACAGGGCAACAGACTCATCCATCCCTCCCTTTCCGATCAGGCAGCGGACACCGCTGTCAAGGAGAAAGCCGGTGAGGGAATTCATCCGGGCAGATGTTGTCGGGCCTGCTGCCAGGATCTGGTTATCCTGTATCACCGGGCCAGCATGATAGATTGCAGCTCCTGCCGGATCAAACGGGATGCCGTCTTTCATCATCCGGAGATGCGCCTCATCCCGGGCGGTATAGATGATTCCGGATAAAAAAACCTGATCTCCAGCAGCAAGAGAGAGGATCTCCTCACCAAGCGGGGTCTTAAGCTTCATACCACCACCTTCCGTGTCGCACGCCGGCAGGCCCAGCACTGGATGTTCACCGCAACCGGAAGGGATGCGGTATGGCAGTGAGCCTTCATGACTTTCACAGCCAGCGCTGTTGTATCCCCCCCAAGACCCATAGGCCCTATGCCCAGGCTGTTGATGGCATCACAGATCTCCTGTTCATAGGCATCCATTGTATCGATTGGCAGGAGAAGAGCCTCTTTTGCCATGGCTGCCGCGAGATCGAATGTTCCCCCGATCCCAACACCCACAACAACAGGCGGGCAGGGGCGCCCCCCGGCAAGAAGAACAGTCTCGACAATGAATTCCGGGATGCTCCCCGCCTGTGAGGGGAGGAGCATGCCTATCCGCGAGACATTTTCTGATCCGGCACCCTTTGGGAGTACCGTCACTGTCAGGTCTTCCCCCTCACTACTATGGACCACCGGTATGCCAACACCTGTATTATCGCCGCTGTTTTCACGCGTGATGGGATCAACGGCGTTTGGCCTGAGTGGAACAGAACCGGTTGCCCGCCTGATGCCGTCAAGAACTGCGTCGCGCAAGAGGAGAGCTGATACATGCAGCTGTGGAGGAACCGTCAGGTACACAGCAGCTATCCCGGTATCCTGGCAGAGAGGAATATCCAGCCGCTCTGCCTCGCGGATATTTGCCCGGATATTTGCAAGTTCTCCCCGAGCCACAGGATCAGTTTCCCGCTCCATGGCTGCCTTCAGTGCGCTTTTCACATCCTGAGGCAGGAAGACCTCGGCATCATGAATACAGGCAAGGGTTGCATCAGTTACGGCTTTTCGAAGCGCCTGTTCATCCAGGGTATGCATACCGCTATTTTGTTTGACAAAGATGATAAAACCCGTCAGGACAAAAAGGGAAAAAGATTGGTGAACGAGTTATTGAGGTTAGTTTTCTATAACCACACTCACCGGGGTTGGGAGTTTGTGGCCGCCGTGGAGGAGAGCATATTTGGCTCTCTCGACAAACTGGGGGGATGTCCATATGGTAAAGACACGCTGTTTCTCCTGCACCCGTGCAGCTGTTCCGACTGCCTTTCCAAAAGCGAGGCGCATCCCTTCCGAGACACGATCTGCTCCCGCACCGGTTGCCTGTTTGTTCTCCCTGAGAACATGGTGGGGATAGACACGGAGTTTCAGATGGAAGTTACTTCTTCCGACTTCCTTCATCAGGCGGCGGTTCATGTTGACACGGGCCGCTTCAAGTGCGGTGTGCCGGATCTGGCAGGCCTCTTTCACCTCAAGGTGAATGGCCACCGGGAACTCCTCTCTCAGGTTGCCCATATCGAACTGGACAATTTTCAGGCCGGGAACTCCTCCCATATATTTTCTGCGCGTATATGCCTTCTTTGAGATGGCTCTGTACATCTTTGCGGGTTTTCGTACCATGATAAATGACTCCTCGCTATCAGAATGTGCTTAATAAAGTGGATTGTAGAAGGTATAAAAGTTATTGACGCTCCTCAAACTGATCCATCAGCGCAAGGACATCCCGGCGGAGTTCTGCAAATTCCACACCTGTCCTGTTGCGTGGCCGTTCCATGGTGACATCATAGGTTCCGGCGATCCTCCCGGGCCGTGGTGAAAGTACCAGGATCCGGTCTGCCATGTAGACCGCCTCATCCACACTATGCGTCACAAAAATAACGGTCTTTTTGGTCTTTTCCCAGATCTGAAGGAGTTCCTTCTGCATACGGTTTCTCGTCTGCGCATCAAGGGCTCCAAATGGTTCATCCATCAGGAGGACCGCCGGATCAGTTGCCAGTGCCCGCGCGACCGCAACACGCTGGCGCATCCCGCCTGAGAGTTCGTATGGATAGCTGTCACCAAACCCTTCAAGCCCGACAAGCCTGATGAACCGATCCACAATCTCTTCGCGTTCTGCGATGGGGGTTCCGCGCATCTGAAGACCGAACCCGACATTTGCCCTGACCGTTCTCCAGGGGTAGAGTGAGTACTCCTGGAAGATCATGGCAAGCCTGGGATCGGGGCCGGTGACAGGAGTTCCTTCAACAATGATCTCACCTGATGTGGGCTCATCAAGACCTGCGATCATCCGGAGGAGGGTGGTCTTCCCACAGCCAGACGATCCAAGGATACAGAGGAATTCACCCTTCGCAACATCAAGTGAGATACCGTCAAGTGCAGTTAATGGCTCCTTCTGACGGGTTTCGAAGATTTTGCCGACATTTCTGATTGTCACGGTCATCGGTTCATCTCCTGCCACATAAATTTCCGTTTCTCGATCTCCCTGAAGAGGATATCAACACCGATGCCGATGATACCAATCACAATCATACCGGCGATGATCACCTGCACCTGACCCCAGTTATAGGAGTACATGATCAGGTACCCGATCCCTGAGGTCGTGCCGGGAAGCATCTCGGCTGCGACAACACACATCCACGCAACACCAAACCCGACCCGGAGGCCGGTCCAGATGACAGGAGCAGCTGCCGGAAGGATCACGTAGGCAAGCATCTTCCAGCCTTCTGCCCCGTAGATCCTGGCAGTCTCTATCCAGGTCCGGTTTACCCGCCTGACACCGTCAATTGAGTTGATCAGGATCGGGAAGAACGACCCGATGAAGATGATAAAGACTATTGAGACAAGGCCTATCTTGAACCAGGCAAGCGCAAGAGGAACCCATGCAAGGGGTGGGATCGGGCGGAAGAGCTGGATGATGGGGTTTACCAGTTCTTCCAGGGTCCGGTAATTACCAATGATGATCCCTAATGGAACAGCGCAGGCAGCAGCCAGCCCAAATCCAAGCAGCACCCGCCATATGGAGAGGAGGGCATTATCGATAATACTGCCGCTTCCAAGGATATCAGCAGTTGGTGCAAGGAGAACCGAGGCGACTGACGAAGGATGCGGAAGGATAAACGGGTTATTCAGAAGGATCGCTGCAAGCTCCCAGAGAATGAGAATAAAAAGGAGGGGTATAATTTTCAGATACCATTTCATCTGACTTCTTTCACCACCACACCGCTATCCTGGAGTGCATATTTGATCTGCACATCCTGGATAGAGCCACGTGCCGGTGATGCAATCTTCACCGGCCTGCCTTCTGCAGTCCTTGACTCCACCCATGTTATGAATGAGGACCAGTCTGTTACCGGTGCTGCTGAATCAACAACAAATCCTGATCCTTCTGTCTGTGTTGGGAAGAGGATCTTAATAGGAGTTCCCTTGTCAATGGCACTGATTGCTGGCGGGGTGCCGGCATAGGCAAACTGGATTGCATTGGCAGCCATAAGGGTCATCAGGGGAGCACCACCTTCACCAAGGACCAGCCGGACTTCTGCAACCACAACATCATTGACAATTAAGTCCGCAACTTCCACCTTTCCTGGCACATCTGCCCGTGGTTTCAGCGCGATGCCATAGTTGTCGTTAAAGTATTCCCATTCCTTGACCGCAACAAAGAGAGGGGCATCATGATCAGAGGGGAGATAGCCAAGTGATACCGGCCTGGTCAGTTTTGGAGGAGTTTTTATCTCCCCGGCCTCAACCATCGCAAGCCCTGCTTCATAGGGTCCAAAGTCAAAGAGCTTCGTATCGACTTTGTCTGGTGAAGCCGTTTCAAGTTCGCCTGTAAGGTATCCGATTTCACGGAGCGCTCCGATGAACCTGTGGTTGCTCTCAAGCCACTCAGGCGAGTTTTCTGTTGTGAACCTGATAGTCGGGATCGAGTCTTTCGAAACATCGTAGGAGCTGATTGTCACATCTCCAAACGTCATATCAGCACCACCATAGAGCCAGTTTGCTGATATTTCTGCTGAACGTTCTGGATTTTCCTGGACATACTCACCGGCGAGAATGAAAAGAGCGGCAATTGCATTTGTCAGATCAGGATTGGCTGCAATAAAATCCTCTCGTGCAGAGAGAGCACAGCAGGTGTGATCCGTCCAGGTACTTTCCGGAGGAAGATCCTTTGAATAGGTTACAACAGTTCCTATTTCAGACACGGTAGCCATCGAAACCAGAGGCTGCCAGACCATAAACCCGTCAATCTGACCGGTTGCGAGGAGTGTCGGCATCTGCCCGACTGCTGTATACATAATTCCTACTTCACCCTGTACACCATCAGGGGGAGCTACAGGCACATCCTCAACACAGCCGGCCACAAGGAGGGCTGCAGCGAGAAGCGCAACAAGAGACATAAGCACCTTTATGTTCATATGTAGGAATAGTAAAGTGGCCTATTTAACATATCTTATTGAAACGCTTTGCATTAACCTTTTGAGAGAAGATTGTCATTATAATGGATACAAAAAGAGAGCTGATACCGGTTGCTTCGTCCGAAGCATTGCTGAGCCTGCCAGGCAGTATGATGTACGAAGGGATAATCTGTTGTCAGATCAAAACAATCTGCAGAGGAAGAGGATGAGACACGACCAGATACGGGAAGGAAGACTTGCGGGAAGCAGGAGCGATCTGATTTCCCACTATCTCTCCTCAATGGAGGCAGATTCGAGGATAGCAACAGCAGACATCCTCGTGGATATGGCTCACCTTGCCATGCTCCGCAAGCAGTCACTGATCCAAAAAGAGCATGTAGAAAGCCTTGCCGGTGCACTCCTCGGGATGTACAGGGAGGGCATCCCGGCTGAGGCTTTTGATTGCCGGTTTGAAGATATCCATGCAGGCATTGAGGGACAGCTCATCGCAGAAGCCGGTATGGATGCGGGAGGCCGCCTGCACCTGGCGCGATCCAGAAATGACGAGGTTGCAACCTGCCTGAGGATGCGGGTCAGGGAGGATATCCTGGGGATCATTGCTGAGCTTGCAGAGCTCCGCAATGTGCTGATCACAACTGCCAGTGAGCATAGCCAGACTGTGATGCCCGGCTTCACGCATCTCCAGCATGCCCAGCCGACAACCCTTGGCCACCACCTTCTTGCCTATGAGGAGGCGTTCTCCCGTGATTGTGAGCGGTTAACTGATGCATATGCACGGGTGAACAGGTGTCCGCTCGGCTCAGCTGCATTTGCCTCAACCGGTTTTGCAATTGATCGTGAGATGGTCTGCAGGCTCCTCGGCTTTGATGAGATACTTGGCAATTCCATGGATGCCGTCTCGGGCAGGGATTTTGCGCTTGAGACCCTGGCCACACTCTCCATCCTGATGACAAACGCAAGCAGGCTCTGCGAGGAGCTGATCCTCTGGAGCAGTGCCTTCTTTGGATTTGTTGAACTGGATGATGCATACTGCTCAACAAGCTCCATCATGCCCCAGAAGAAGAATCCCGACTGTGCGGAGATTATGCGGGGACATTCGGGAACGGTGGCAGGGGCATTCCAGGCAGCACTTGTCTGTCTCAAAGGCCTGCCGATGAGCTACAACCGTGATCTCCAGACCCTGACACCACATCTCTGGGCCGGGATCTCAGCTGCGCACGCAAGCACAGGTATCCTTTCGGGAATGATTGCAACTGCCCGCTTTAACCCTGAGAGGATGGCAGAAGAGAGCGGTAAAGGGTTCTCAACTGCAACAGAGCTTGCAGATACCCTTGTACGGGAATTTGAACTTCCCTTCAGGACTGCGCACAATATTGTCGGCCGTGCCGTCAGGTCAGGGTCATTGACAGCTGATTCGATTGAAGCTGCAGGCCGGGAGATCGGCGGGGTCTCACTGGTTGAGAGGGGACTGACAGAAGAGCGGATTGCCCGGGCACTCGATCCGGCCTTTGTGGTTGCATCAAAGCAGAATCCGGGCGGCCCGGCAGTTGAGATGATCAGATCTGCCCTGGCTGCCAGGCAGGATCAGCTTGCCCGGGACACCGGGTGGATTTCAGACCGGAAGAAAACAATACAGAATGCAGAGGAAGAGCTGGTTTCAATGATTGGGAGGCTTGCAGCAGAATGAAGACAGGAGACCAGGTATCGTGCACCATCTCCGGCATTGCCGTGGATGGGATCTATATCACCGAACGTGATGGAATGGCGGTTGTGAAGCTGAAATCCGGATATAACATCGGTATTCACCCACACCAGGTAGCATTCCAGGGAGACGGCGAGGAACTGGCTGTTGCTGAACCCCCGGTTGTCCAGGACACCCGGCTCCCGGTCTTCTCCATCATCTCAACAGGGGGAACAATCGCCTCCCGTGTCGACTACCGCACAGGTGCTGTGACAAGCAGATCAACTGCTGATGATATCGTCAGGGCAATACCTGAGCTTGGAGCAATCGGGCAGTACAGGACACGCCAGCCATTTTCGATCCTCTCTGAAAATATGAGGCCCGCGATGTGGATCGATCTCGCCCGTGCGGTCTATGAGGAGATCGAGGCAGGAGTCCGGGGCATCGTCGTCACCCATGGAACCGATACGATGGCATATTCGGCATCTGCGCTGAGTTTTATGCTGGATACGCCTGTACCCGTCATCTTTGTCGGATCCCAGCGATCCGCTGACCGGCCGAGCAGCGATAATGCGATGAATACACTCTGCAGTGTTGCTGCAGCAGATGCGGATCTCGGTGAAGTCCTCGTCTGCATGCATGCCACATCTGATGATGACTATTGTGCTGTCCACCGGGCAACGAGGGTCCGGAAGATGCATACCTCCAGGCGGGATGCATTCAAAAGTATCGGAACTGAGCCTGTTGCAACGGTAACCTACCCCGATCTCCAGGTAAAGAGAAGAGACGTGGCAGTGAGACGTGATGCAACCGATCTCGCACTCCACGATACACTCGAAGAGCGCTGTGCCCTGATCCCCTACTATCCCGGAATGGATCCGGCAATCCTTGATGCACACAGCAGCTGCCGCGGCCTGGTCATCGCAGGTACAGGGCTTGGGCATATCGGCTCTTCGATGCTGGATGGGATTCGCCAGTTGAAAGCAGATGGCACCACCATTGTGATGACCTCGCAGTGCCTGCATGGCCGTGTCTGCAGCCGGGTCTATAACACGGGACGGGATCTGCTGCAGGCTGGTGTGATCGAAGGAGACGATATGCTTCCCGAGACGGCACTGGTGAAGCTGATGTGGGTGCTTGGCCAGACCGATGAGCCGCAGGAGATTTCGAGACTGATGCAGGAGAATCTGAAAGGTGAGATCCAGAGGAGGTCGCTCTATGGATTATGAGGCGCTTGGACTGACTGCCGGAATAGAGATACACCAGCAGCTCGATACCAGGGAGAAGCTCTTCTGCAGGTGCCCGACGAGACTCCGGAATATCGAGGAGAGAACCGCTGAGATACACCGCTACCTCAGGCCGACAGTCTCCGAGATGGGGGTGATAGACAGGGCGGCAGCAGAAGAGATGAAACAGACACGCCTCTTCACCTATTATACGTACGACACAACCTGCTTAATCGAAAACGACGACGAGCCGCCGACCCCGATGAATCCTGAGGCGCTTGATATCGGCCTCACAATCGCAAAACTACTCTCGATGACCGTTATCGACCAGGTGCATACCATGCGCAAGATGGTCATCGACGGATCCAACACCCCCGGGTTCCAGCGTACCGCACTCATTGCAATGAACGGGGTTGCAGGCAATGACTGCCGGATCGAATCGATCTGCCTTGAGGAGGAGGCTGCCCAGCGGGTTGCAGGCAACACATTCTCGCTTGACCGCATGGGAATACCCCTCCTCGAGATCACTACCGCTCCCTGCATGCATACTCCCGAAGAGGTGCGGGAGGTTGCAGCATATATCGGGATGGTGCTTCGGTCAACCGGCCGGGTGAAGCGGGGTCTTGGGACGATCCGCCAGGATGTGAACATCTCCATTGCCGAGGGGGCGCGGATCGAGATCAAGGGTGTGCAGGATCTCGACCTGATTCCAGAGGTCGTCTCCCGTGAGGTGCAGCGGCAGGTGAGCCTTCTTGCTATCCGTGACGAACTCAGCAGCCGGGGCGCTTCCCTGCCAGATGATGGAATCGATGTAACTGATCTCTTTAGAGAGACGAAGTCAAAAGTCCTGAAGAAGGCCCGCTCTATCATGGCTGTAAACCTGAAGGGTTTTGCCGGGATTGTCGGGCGTGAGATTCAGCCCGGACGGCGTCTTGGAAGCGAGATGTCGGATTATGCAAAGAAATGCGGTGTCGGGGGGATCTTCCATACCGATGAGCTGCCTGCATATGGGATCACCGATGAAGACGTCGCGGCACTGAAAGAGGCCTGCGGAGCAGGCAGCGATGACTGTGTGGTTCTCGTGGCAGGCACTGCTGCTGAGGCATCCTGTGCAATCCTCCAGGTGTTGTCACGTGGCCGGATGGCGTTTGAGGGAGTACCTGAGGAGACCCGGAAGATGCTCCCTGAAGGGAGTTCCGCCTATATGCGGCCGCTTCCCGGTGCTGCGCGGATGTACCCGGAGACCGATGTCCTCCCGATTGCACTATCCAGGGAGATGGTTGATGGGATCGTACTTCCGGAGCTGCTGAGTGATCGTGCAGCCCGCTTCAGACGCGAGTATGGAATCGACGAGGATCTTGCACGCAGAATCGCTTATTCAGACCGCCTGATCACCTTTGAGAAGGCCGTTCTTGCCGGGATTAAGCCATCGCTTGCAGCACGGACGCTGCTCTCAACGATGCGGGAGCTCTCCCGTGATGGAGTGGACTGCAGTGATATCGATGATGATCAGTGTATTCTGCTTCTTACTCGTGTGAATGAGGGAGGAGTGGCAAAAGAGGCTGTCCCAGATATCTTACGTGCCCTTGCAGGCGGTTTGGACCTGGATGGTGCCATAGAATCGGTTGGACCGGCATTCTCTGTTGCAGACCTCGAATCCCTGGTTGATCGGATTGTTGATGAGCGATCAGACTTCATCCGTGAACGCGGCATGGCAGCACTTGGCCCGGTGATGGGGATCGTCATGAAGGAAGTCAGGGGGAGGATCGATGGCCAGGTTGTTTCAGATGTGCTGAAACGATCCATCCAGAAGATCCTCTGAAAAGATATCTTTAATAAAACGCCAGACAGTAGTTATAAGGAGTTTCTTATGGGAAAAACAGGCAGTATAAACTGGCACCAGATTAAGGGGAACCAGGGTCAGATCAGACTGGTTCCACAGAAGAGTGGAGAGGCAAAGAAGCCCGGACCAAACCAGCGGTATAAACGACATACCATGGTCAAAAAGCTTGAGCAGAAGCTTGCAAATTCTATGCAGCAGGGACGCGGACGTGGACGCAGAGGACCACAGCTTGCAGATCCCCGTATCCGCCGACATATCCGCCGATCGAAGAAGACAGCGATGGGCGCAAAAGAAAAATCCAGGCGGTAATAGAAGATTACCTACCTTTTTATATTCTTCTGAAACTTCTATATCCATATGGATGTCAAGACAGCTGTTATAACATGGCAGTACGCCGAGCGTCTGAAAGCCGAAATCATCTCGGTTTCAAAGATGCTGATGAGCCTGCCGGGTTATGAAAAGGGTGAGCGGCCAGGAGCACGCAGAATGCTGATTGCAGTCATCGAAGAGGTGCGTGCAGACGCACAGATCGCTGCACAGACGACCGGACTGATGGAGTTTACAAAGGCAGGCAATGCCCTCTCTGAAGTAATCAGCCTCACCGAGAGCGACCAGTTCGGGCTTGCAACGGAGCGTGCCGGCGAGGGTGTATCTGCTGCAACAACTGCTGCTCAGCGTGCATGGGAAGTGCTCTCAAGCCATGGAATCTTCTGAATTCCTGGGATTTCTGAAATCCCGCAGTTCGGTGAGGAGCTATACCGGAGATCAGCTTTCTCCTGATGAGATCCGGTACCTCTTCACCGCTGCATCGACTGCTCCCTCTGCCGGAAACCGCGAGGCATGGGACGTGATCGTATGCAGGCAGGACGATCTCCTCGAGGCGCTCGCTGATGCTGCATATGGACAGGAGTTTATCAGGGAGGCAGGGGCAGTATGTGTTGTCTGTGCAAATTATGTCAGATCCATGTCACGGTATGGAGAACGCGGTATACTCTATGCCGTACAGGATGCAACAATTGCCGGAACGTATATGATGCTTGCTGCTCACGCCCTCCGGCGTGCCACCTGCTGGGTTGGGGCATTTGAGGAGGATGAGGTACGGGAGCTTCTTGGGATACCCACCCATGTCAGGCCGGTTGCAATCCTTGCAATCGGGGAGGCTGCAGAGCATGCATCCTCACCTGAACGAATGCCCGCGCACGAACACCTGCACGAGGATTATTGGTAACAGAGATTGGTATCATGGCAGATTATCATGTAACACTTGAATCAGCGTGGATTGTAAAGGATGTAAAAACCGTGGATGATGCAATAGGCATTGCAATCAGTGAAGCGGGAAAAAGACTGAACCCGACGGCAAAATTTGTCGAGGTGGAGATCGGTGCGACATCCTGTCCAAGCTGTGAGGAAGAGCTGAATAACGCACTTATGGTGGCACACACCGCACTGGTCGGACTGACGCTTGATATGAAGGTCTTTAAGGCTGAGTCACCCCAGCATGCGGAGCGGATCGCAAAGTCAACAGTTGGCAAAGCCCTTCGGGAAATCCCGCTTCAGGTTGTTGAGGTGATTGAGATATGATCCACGTGGTCGGCCATACCGCAACTGATCATATATTCCGTGTCCCGCGCCTTCCCAGCCCAAATACCTCCACCCAGATCATCGATCACCAGATATTCTATGGAGGGGGGGCAGCAAACATTGCAGTCGGTATCGCCTGCCTTGGCGGCCAGTCAACGCTTGTATCGGCAGTTGGCGGTGATTTTGAGGGGTCGGGGTATGACGCGTGGCTGCATGAAAACCACGTGGGCAGGTATTTCTATATTGAGAAGGATGCCCACACGCCGCTTGCCTGCATGTTCACCGATGATGCGGAAGACCAGATCACCTTCTTTGAATGGGGAGCATCAGTTGCCTTCACAAAAGAAGATCCCCCGTCTTTTGATTTTGTTCACATGGCAACAGCCGATCCATCATATAATGTGAAGGTTGCCGAACGTGCCGGATTTGCCACATTTGATCCTGGCCAGGATATCCATAAATACGATGCAGAACAGTTTGAACAGCTGCTTGATACAATCGATATCCTCTTCACAAACCGGTTTGAGGCGGAGATTATGGGGCGTGTCCTGAACCATACCGAGGAAGAGCTTGCCGCCCGTGTCCCGATTGCGATCTTTACGCAGGGTGGTGACGGAAGCAGGCTCTTTGAGGACGGTCAGCTCACCGTGATTCCATCAGTGCCTGTGACGCTGGTCGACCCGACTGGCGCAGGCGATGCCTACCGGGCCGGTTTTCTGACTGCTTACCAGAAGGAGCAGACACTTGAGGACTGCTGCAGAATCGGCACGGTCTGTTCATCGTTTGTCATTGAAAAAGCAGGATGCCAGACGAACCTCCCGACATGGGAGCAGGTTCAGGAACGGTACAGGCAGTACTTCGGGTGATGAGCCGGTGTATGCGGCATTGACATCAGGTGGAAAGGATTCTGTCCTCTCCATTCAGCTGGCACTGGATGCAGGACTTGATGTTGAGTACATCGTGACAGTCAGGCCGGATAATCCCGATTCCTATATGTTCCACTCATCAAACCTCGATGCGGTCAGGCTGATTGCTGATCGGGGCAATATGAAATATATTGAGATCAGATCAGGTGGAGAGAAGGAGGAGGAACTTCTTGATCTCCGGGATGGGCTTGCAGAACTGCCGATAACGGGTCTCATCGCCGGTGCGATAGAATCACGGTACCAGTTTGAGCGGGTCGGTGCGATTGCAGAGGCCCAAAACCTCGCACTCTTCTGCCCGCTCTGGCAGCAGGACCCGGAATGGATCATGGAACAGGTGATCACCCGCCTGGATGCCATCCTTGTGGTCTGTGCAGCAGACGGGCTCTCCCCCGATATGCTTGGATCATCAATTGATGAAACTATGCTGAATACGCTCAGGACAATCTCAGGCAAAAACAGGATTCATATCGCAGGAGAAGGGGGTGAATATGAAACACTGGCAGTCAACGCCCCCTTCTACCATTCACCAATCCGGTGGAGTGGGGAGGAGACAAGGATATATCCTGGCAGAAGCGAGCTGATACTGAAAGGGCTGGTGTAAGAGATGCCTGAGAGAGGGGGTGATGTGAGGATCGAGCGGCTGTCAAGATATATCTTCACAGCCCCCTCATGGCCGCGTTCCCTCTCCTATATTGTCATTCTCGGCCTTCTCATTGATATCGCACTGCTTCAGGCTAAGGAGCCGATATGGTTCTTTGGAACAGTTGCCTTCACGCTGCCTGCACTTGTTGCATTTGCCTGTACGGGCCCGCTGATCCGGCTCACCGGAAAGGAGCTCAGCTGGAACAGATCCGCACTTCTTGCAGTTACTTCAGGTGTCTTTGGAGTTATTGTAACGGCCTGTGCAGCAATTGGCGCTGATTCGGGTTTTTTCCTGCCGATCACCTATGCAACAGGCCTTGGGATCATCCTCTCCATCCGGATGCCTGTGCTGGTTGCGGTCTCGGATTACCGTCTCCGAAGGATGGTGCTGCCTGCTGCTCTCCAGAGTCTTGGAGGGGTTCTGGCAGGCTACTACTATTTTGGCCCGGAGTTTGTGTTCTGGGCAGCAGGACTCTTATGCACGTTCGGAGCCGGGAGTGCGATCTTTATCTGGCTCATTGATCGCCCTTTGAAGCGGTCGTTTGGCTTATCAGGACTCAGTTTCCTCAATGCCTTCATCGCCCACATGACTGATGGGTCAAAGGCGCTTGAGGATTTCTTCCGGGAGATCGGCGAAGATGTGACAGTGCCTCAGGTGAGTGTTGGTTTTTCCCGCAAAGACCGCGAACCGGTGGTGCTGACGGTTCCAAATGTCCATCCGGGGCCGATGGGTGAGATAGGGAGCGCAAACCTTCCAAAGGTTCTCCATGACAACCTGGATGGCGAGGTGCTGGTCGCCCACGGGTGTGCCACCCATGACTTCAATCTTGTCGCAGAATCTGAAGCTGAGAAGATTATTCATGCGTTACAGGGTTCATTTGCAGATCTTACATTCAGTGAAGGGGCGTCACGGCCGGTCAGGACACGGTACCGGAGTGTTGAAATCCTGACACAGCGGTTTGCTGATTCGGTGATGATGGTATCGACGAGATCACCTGAGCGGACAGAAGATATTGATTATACAATCGGCGCCCTGATCATGGCCGAAGGCCACAGGTGGTTCTCTGATGTGCTCTTTATTGACGCACACAACTGCATGACGGATGTCACCTCCCCGGTTATGCATGCAACCTCGCTTGGAACCGAGTATCACCGTGCAGCACTTGCCGCCCTCGAAGAGGCAGCCTCTGCCCCGCTGTTCCCGCTTGCAGTCGGGGTGTCCCACCATCGTCTTCCCTTCACACGTTCTGAAGGGTTTGGGGATCTTGGCATCCAGGTGCTTGTTACCCGCGTGGATGGGGTGACTGCTGCCTATGTGCTCTTTGATGGCAACAATATCCAGAAAGGTGTCAGGGAGGAGATACGCCTCGCGATTGCTGATCTTGTCGATGAGTCAGAGATTATGACAACAGATACCCATGTGGTCAACCTGGTGAGCGGGAAGAACCCTGTCGGGCATGTGATTCCGGCAGGCGAGATCATCCCGCATGTCAGATCTGCTGTCTCGGAGGCGCTTGCAGATTGTGCACCCGCAGAGGCTGGATCATCAACAACCTGGTGCGAAGGCGTGATCATCTTTGGATCGCACCGTATAGCACAGTTTGCAAGCACGGTCAATGCCATGCTGATCTTTATTCCCCCATTAAGTGTCGGTATGCTCACCCTGGCGTTCATCCTCTCGGTTTTGACTTTCTCGGTGATCGCCGGAATACGTGCATAGGCTCACGTTTGTATGGAAGGCACCCTGGACAGATTCCCGGCTCCTGCACCCCCCTCCTGCACCCGGAGCAATCCGTTCCGAAGACCTTTTTAAGGTTGCAGGCATACAGTTAAAGGCATTCTGCGTATTGCAAATGTGCAATCACGGATGCATAATCCTGCCCCAGTGGCTTAGCCCGGCATAGCGGCTGACTTGTAATCAGCAGGTCCCGTGTTCAAATCACGGCTGGGGCTTATCCGAGCCAGAAGAACGGTTCACATTTGAAGGGATGGGGAGAACGAAAAATGATCCTCCATCTTCCAATTCTACAAGAGGACGACGAGGAGATCAAATTTGCCCAGAGGGGGGTACTCCTCGCCGATCACTGTATGTGATTTTCCATAGTATTAATTCTTTTCCTTGCATCTCTCGTTGAGGCTGCCAGAATTGCTATGAATTACGAATTGGTTCCTGAAAATCATCTTTCTCCGCCCCTTACCGAAGGCTTAATTACCAGACAATCTGCACATTATTTTTATGCCTGCTCCCTCCCCGCCGGATTGTATCCGGATGCTGTATGTTGATGACGAACCAGCGCTCCTTGAGATTGGAAAGATGTTCCTCGAGCGGGATGGTGATGCCATTGTTCTGACAGCAGAGAGTGCACAGGAGGCGATTGCAATTCTTAAAAACAAGCCCGTTGATGCGATCATCTCCGATTACCAGATGCCCGGAATGGATGGGATAGCATTTCTTCAGCACATTCGGCAGACAGGGGACGATACACCATTCATCATCTTCACCGGCAAAGGCAGGGAAGACGTTGTGATAGAGGCATTAAACAGCGGCGCTGATTTCTATCTCCAGAAGGGTGGGGATCCAAAGTCCCAGTTTGCTGAACTCTCAAATAAGGTGGGGTATGCAGTTGCGAGGCGACGAAGCGAGATTGCACTGCGAAGAAGCGAGGAGCGGTACCGGAGTGTTGTAACTGATCAGACTGAGTTTATCTGCCGATTCCTGCCTGATGGAACAATACTCTTTGCAAATGAGTCATACT
The DNA here is from genome assembly GCF_038751955.1 of Methanocalculus natronophilus. Lineage (NCBI taxonomy): Archaea > Methanobacteriati > Methanobacteriota > Methanomicrobia > Methanomicrobiales > Methanocalculaceae > Methanocalculus > Methanocalculus natronophilus. Next base: position 34,150 of record NZ_JBCEXH010000010.1, read on the forward strand.
GCCGGTATTTTCAGATTGACTGCGAGCGTGTGGCCGGGACGAAGTTCCGTCCATCGATTCATCCTGAAGACAGGGAGACTGTACATATGCACCTGAACTCCCTCACCCCGGATGATCCATCCGGATCTCTTGACCAGCGGATCCTCATGCCTGATGGATCAGTACACTGGCAGCGATGGAATACAACGGCAATCTTTGATGAGAACGGGTGCCTGAGTGAATACCAGTCTGTTGGCAGGGATATCACGGAGACCAGGGAAGCTGAACTGAAGCTGGCCCACTCCCATGATCTGCTCCGCTATATCATCGAGCATAACAATGCTGCCGTTGCCGTCCATGATCGTAACCTGACGTATATCTTTGTGAGTCAGCGATACCTGGATACCTACGGGGTGAGCGAGGCAGATATCATCGGCAGGCACCATTATGACGTTTTTTTGGATCTCCCGGAGAAGTGGAAGGAGATTCACCGGAGGGTACTTGCTGGAGAGGGGGTATTCAGTGCAGACGATGACCCCTATCCGCGTGAAGACGGGAGAATCGAATGGACCCGGTGGGAGTGCCGCCCCTGGTTTGAGCCGGATGGCTCAATAGGCGGCCTCATCGTCTATACAGAAATCATCACTGAACGGAAAGAGAGGGAAGAAGAGATCCTGAGAAAGAACGAGGAGCTGGCAGCAGCTGAAGAGGAGCTGCGATCCCAGGTTGACGAGGTCATAGAAGCAAAAGATGCCCTGCAGGAGGCAAATGAGTACCTGAATAATCTCATTACCCATGCAAATGCCCCCATTATCATCTGGAACCCGGACTGCAGGATCACCCGTATCAATCATGCCGTTCTCGAACTGACCGGCATGCGAGCTGAGGAGCTGATCGAAGAGAGCCCTGGCACCATCTTCCCGGAAACGATGATGGAATCATCAATGAAACTCATATCCGGAACAGTTGCCGGAAAACAGCTCAATAATGCCGAAATACAGATACAACAGAGAAACGGCACCCGCAGGAGAGTCATCTGGAATTCTGCAGCCATCATGGATAGCACCGGGGAGAGGCTCCGTTCGGTAATTGCACATGGAGTGGATATCACCGATCAAAGGAAGGCAGAAGAGCAGGTGAAACGCTTCCAGAAGCGTGAATCAGATATCCTGAACTTCCTCCCCGATGCCACGTTTGCAATTGATGCAGAAGGGAGAGTGATTACCTGGAACAGGGCAATGGAAGTGATGACCGGAGTTCCTGCCAGGGAGATGCTTGGAAAAGGCAACTATGAGTATGCCATTCCGATCTACAGGGAACGCAGGCCTTTACTGATCGATCTTGTGCTCAGGGATGATCCGGCGCTCCGGCAACGGTATCCCTATGTCAGTTCAGATGGTGACAAGCTCATATCAGAGATTCATATCCCGCATCTCCGTGATGGAGCGGGTGCCTCCCTCTGGTTCACCGCTTCACCCCTCTACAACGAGCGCGGCGAGGTCTCCGGAGCAATTGAGAGCATCCGGGACATAACCGAACTGAAAGCAGCTGAAGCTGCGTTGCGTGCAGAGGAGGCCCGTGTCCGTGCCATCGCGGAGACTGCACAGGATGCTGTGCTGATGATGGATCCATCCGGAAAGGTCTCATTCTGGAACAAGGCAGCAGAGGGGATCTTCGGATACACACAGGATGAGGTTTTGGGATCAGATCTGCACCTGCTGCTCGCACCAGACCGCTACCATACTGCATATACAGAGGGATTTGTGAGGTTCCAGAGAAGTGGTGAGGGCAGGGTTGTTGGGAAAACCCTCGAACTCGAGGCATGCTGCAAGGATGGATCCGTAATAGCAATTGAACTCTCCATATCCGCAATACAACTCGAGGACGGGTGGCATGCTGTTGGTATTATCCGTGACATCTCCAGCCGCAAGGCCGCTGAAAAGGCTCTTCTTGAGAGCGAAAGCCGGTTCAGGGAGCTTGCAGACATGCTTCCACAGGTGGTCTATGAGACCGATCTGAGAGGAAACCTGACCTATGCCAACCAGAAGGCATTTGAGATGTATGGGTATTCACAGAGCGAGTTTGAAAAAGGTCTGAATGTCTTTTCCACCATCCATCCAGATGACCTGTTGAGGGCTAAGGAGAACTTCTCACGGCAGCTTGAAGGGCTGCTGCCGGATACCATCCCAAATGAGTATCGCGGCCTGAGAAAAGACGGTATGGTCATACCTGTTGCGATTTACTCATCACCCGTTTATTCAGGGGATACCATTACCGGATTACGCGGCATCATCATCGATACAACTGAACAGAAGCAGCTGCAGGAGGAACTCCGGAAGAGCAGGGACCGGTTTCGATCACTTGTTGCCAATATTCCCGGTGTCGTCTACCGCTGTCTCCCTGATACAGACTGGACAATGCTCTATCTGAATACCGATATCGAAGATATCACCGGATATCCCGCAGGCGACTTCATCAACAATGCTGCCAGGACCTTCAAGAGCATCATTCATCCGGATGACAGGGACTATGTTGATCGAATGGTGCAGGCGGCAATTCATGAGGGGAAGCCGTGGGAGATTGAATGTCGTCTTACCCACAGGGATGGAAGCATCCGATGGATCTATGAAAACGGACGTGCCATCATGGAAGACGATGGTACAGTCTTACTGGATGGAATTATTCTGGATAGTACTGAACGGAAAAAAGCAACAGAAGCACTGAGGAAGGAACAGGCGTTTACCAGGCTCCTTCTGGACACTTCTCCTGCATATATCGTCGCAATAGCAGACGACGGGACGATATTGAAGGTGAATCCCGCTCTTGCCGAGGCGCTTGAGGCAGACTGGGCAGACCTGACCGGGAAGAGCTATATTGAGACGGTGGTGCCTGCGGAAGAACATATGATGCTGAGTGCGGTCTTTCAGGAGCTTCTCAGTTCCGGCAAGGCAACAGTGAACCAGAATCATATCATCAGCAGAACAGGACAGCGCCGTCTCATCGAATGGTATGGGCGATATGTCCGGACAGCAGCCGATGCAGGCATGATCATCGGTATCGGCATTGACATTACAGAGCGGAAAGCCATTGATGATGCTCTCCGGGAGGCAAACAAGAGACTCAACCTCCTCTCAAGTATCACACGGCACGACATCCTCAATAAGATCATGACGATCAAAGGCTACCTCACCCTCATAGACAGCAGCAGAGTTGATGAGGAGACTACCGGCCATCTCCACCAGATCCAGCAGGCAACAGCATTCATTGAGCGCCAGATAGAATTTACCCGGCAGTATGAGCAGCTTGGAGCCCATGATCCGGCATGGCTTTCCATCGGCGAACTGGTCTCCTCTCTTGATGATTCCACCATCCCGATAACCCTGGATTGCCAGTCAGTGAGTATCTATGCAGATCCGATGGTGGAGCTCGTCTTTGCAAACCTCTATGATAATACGCTCCGGCATGCTGCAGGTGCAGGCGCTGTCCAGGTACAGTGTCGCAAAATGGATGGGGATCTGCTGATCACCTGGGAGGATGACGGCCCGGGAGTACCCCCGGAACAGAAGGAACTCATCTTTCAGAGCGGGTATGGGAAGCATACCGGACTGGGTCTCTTCCTGACACAGGAAATCCTTGGGATCACCGGGATAGTCATCCGGGAGACCGGGGTGTTTGGGAAAGGGGCACGATTTGAGATTCGTGTCCGTTCAGGGGCATTTTCGATTGGAAATGATGCACAAAGATGAGAGAGATTGTTATATAACAAACAATGACAATGGATTATTCTTTGATCCATAGAAAGTATTATAAACAATTCAACTTTATAATAAATATATGCCCACCACACACATTTTTTTTGTGGGAAACCAGGAGGAGCGCCTGATCGAATCAATCAGTGCCCTCCGTGAGATCCCATTATCGAAACTCTTCCTGATTGTTGGAGACGATACAAGTAACTCCGGAAAACAGGCTATTTCGAATATTTCACGACAAATACCATCTGAAATGAAAGTGATGTGGGAGATCGAGATCCACGCAATTGACAGCCAGTCGGTGCTGAATGCAACAAGCCAGCTCTTCAGGATAATCACTGAGGAAAAGATCAAAGGAAACGAAGTATTCCTGAACACGTCAGGTTCACCCCATACACTTTCAATCGGGGCATATATTGCAGCCTGCATGACCCAGTCAAGAATGCTCACCTCAATACAGAAATACAACGAAGAGGGGAAGGAAGTTGGAATCGGGGATGTCATTGAGATCCCTATTCTGCCAGTAAGCTATCCACGGGACGAGCAGCGGGAGATTATCACCCATATCGGCGAGGGTGTTGAGTCTCTGGACAGCATCATCTTTATGATCAACCCCGGTATCCGGAAGGAGAGCCGGGAGTTCAGGAGCGAGCGGAGCAGGCTCTCCCACCACCTGACAAAACTGGAGGAGGCGGGATTCATCAGGAAGGAAAAGCATGGCAGGAATATCTCAATCAGGCTGACAGAACTTGGGCGTATGCTTGCAGGTCTGATAGATTCAAAGCTTATTTAATCTGGTTCTTCTCCTCCGTTTTTGAAGGGTGGGTGTATACCCCCTCTATGTTCACAACATATGGTGGTTGGTGCATACCTGCATGCAAGAGCAATGCACGTACGCAGTGACGATTATCAGGAGTGTCCCCCACCGCCCGCTTGCCCCGTCCGCACGTGCTTCGCAAGGGGTGTTGAGCCGGGTGATGGTTGAGCGGGGTGTACCGGGTTGCCGCATGTGCTTCCAGTTGCTCCCAATGATCCCGGTTATTGCATCGTGTTCTCTACCCGGGATCTTTTCCCACGCTCCGAAGAATGCAGGAAAAACCCTCGTTATCAGAATTCTGGAAAATGGGTCTGATAATCCTTCTTTTGAGCTTCTGCCCTGACAGCTTCTATCCTGCCATTCTCGTTTCCCAAAGCAGCTGTCAAAACAATCAAATATTGTTCTCTCCCAAAGGAAGGATTATGACAGCATCATCCCGTCATCCCTTCTGGTATGGGCTTGCCGGTGGTCTCATCGGTCTCATCTTTGCAGCCTGGTTCTTTGCAATGGATATCTTCCCCCTGATCCTCATTGGAGATCTTGGTGCAGCAGACGCTCTGCAGCCTGGAGAGTACTGGCCCTTCATACTCGCTTTAATCATATCAATTGCAGGAATTGCAGGAGCTCTTCTCCCGGATAAGAGAGCTGGCGGAGGGCTTATGGCAGTATCAGGTGTCGTCCTCCTGTTTGCATTTGGACTGAACATCACCATCTTTGCAGGCCTGCTTCTCCTGTATGGCGGATACCTGAAGCTTACTGATCAGCAATGCAGGATAGCAGCACTCTTCTCCGCACGAAAAGAGGCAGGGAAAAGCCCTATAATACTTATAGCCGCAGGTATTGGAGCTGTCATACTGCTTGGGATTGGTATGATGGCGGTTTTCCAGATCTGTCCGCCACCCGGGCCATGGCCGACCCCGCCATGGTGTGAAGATCCTGATTTTGAATATATCAGGGCGGGTGATGCAGACACCTTCTTTGACGGGCCGGTTTTTCTCATCTCCAGCACACCCTATGATATTGATCGTGCAACCCTTGATGACCTGCAGCCACATGGAGTCGCCTGGAGTCCGGTTATTCTTGAGTCATTTTATAGAGTAGGCCATATGAACATGATGGCGATGCTCAGGGAGAGAAATATCCATTTTATTGGTGCAGGACGTGATGAAAACCTCCCGACAAGCCCGCATCCAACCAAACGGGAGGATTTGGCTGCAGTCGACATCCATGGAAACCCGATAGTATGGTTTGATCCCCACAATCCCGGTTATCTCGAAGGCTATTACTATCGGAATATCCTAAATCCCCTCTGGCAGGAGGAGATACGATCTGATCTGAAGGCATATGTTGATGCAGGAGTGCAGGGAGTCGTCGTGGATCATCCTCAGAGCGCCTATATTGTTATCTTCAGGGAAGGGGGATCATTTGATGAGTACTCAATGGCCCTGTTCAATGCGTACCTCAAAGACAGGTATACTGACGAGGAACTCAAATCACGCTTTGGCATCCCTGATATTGATACATTCCATCTCGGCGACTATCTTCTAAAAAACAATATGGAACACCTGCTCACGGAATCCTCATATAACCCCCACCCATTGATCTATGAGTTTGGCAGATCCCAGAAACTTGCCGGAATGGAGTTCTGGAGAGAGACAGTCAATGAGATGAAAGTGTATTCAAGGGAGACGTATGGCAGGGAGTTCTTCTTCAGCATGAATGCCGGTCCGGCATTTCCGGATCGCTTCCTGCCGATGGATTCATTGGATTATCTCAGTGGCGAATTCTTCTATTTTGGTACAGTATTTCACAGCCCGCAGAAGGTTGGAATCGAGCAGAAGATGACGGAAGGGTATTCCAGGCATTTCACCCCCTACATTGAGGTCAGTTATGACAGGGGACGAATTCCCCGTGACACCGAGAACCTCTTCAAGTACCTGTTTGCAGATGCCTATTCATCCCGGACAAATATGCTGATTCGGGGGCCTGAAGGTATCCTCACAATGGATGGGAGGACATATGTCGATTTCCGTGACTATGTCCGGTATGATGGCAGGGAAGCCGGGCGGTACATACAGTACCTCCATGATCATCCGGAATTATTCCATGCAGATGAGCCGGCACGGGTAGCTGTCATTCATTCACTTGCCTCACGAAAAGGCCAGTACCTCCCTCTTGAACTGAGCGGCACCTCAGATATGGATCTCACCGGAACAGTCGATCTCCTCTTTGATCTCTATGTTCCCTTCTCTATGATCGTCTCTGGCTGCGATGTAGTGCCGGGAGACATAACAGCACCAGATATTGCGGGCTATGAGGTTGTCATCCTTCCCTCGACAACGATTCTGAATGAGGGTGAGATCGATGTACTGCTTGAGTATGTGCGAAACGGAGGTGTTGTGATCCAGACAGGGAAGTTCGGCCTCTACAACAAGGAATTTGAGACGAATACCCATAATCGCCTGGAAGAGCTGCGGCGAACCGGGGCAAAGCAGATCGGTGCTGGCACCTGGCATACGGTGGCTGAGATGCCAGGGTATGCGTATTACCTCCATGATGGAGAAATCAGGCTGCCTTCAGAGAAGACAGATGCGGATCCAAACCTGCAAATATTCCGCGACATCCTCACAACCTACTATGATCCCGAGATCAGAACCGATGCCCCGGTAACTGTTGGTATCAGGAGGTATGCAACAGATGAGCATGTACTGGTTCATCTCGTCAACTACAACTATAATCACAGAACCGATACATTCACAACCGCACCCGGATTTGAGCTCTCAATTGAGATGCCTGATGGACGGGTCCCGGAGAAGGTCATCCTCTATAATCTTGAGACGGGTGTGACCGGTGAGATAGCGTTTTCAAGTACTGGCAACCGGGTCATCATTCCAATTGAGCAGCTGGAGGTCTATTCAATCGTTTCAATTCGCTTAAAAGACTGATTCAAAGAAATATAAGCCTTGTACACTGGCTTCAGAGACGTGGTAAGGCTTATTACCACTTCGGTGTATGAATCATCATGGACTCACGATGGTTCTTTCCCCTTCTTCTTTTTCTCTGCTTCATAGCAGCCCAGCCGGTTGCTGCAGCAGATGGTCACGCTGTACAGCCAATCGGATTAGCAGACCCTGACGGGGTCGAGGCGTTTCTTGATGATATCATGCCTGCAAACCTCGCCCTCTACAATGTGCCGGGGGCAACGGTTGCGGTTGTGAAAGACGGAGAACTCGTGGTTGCGAAAGGCTATGGGTATAGTGATATCGAAAACCGGGTACCCGTGGATGCGGATGACACGCTCTTTCGGATCGGATCGATCACAAAACTCTTCACCTGGACAGCGGTGATGCAGCTGCAGTCTGAGGGGAGACTCGATCTCGATACTGATGTAAACCAGTACCTGAAGGATTTCCAGGTACCAGACACCTATCCCGGCGAGCCGGTCACGATGCGCCACCTGATGACGCATACCGCCGGTTTTGAAGAGTGTACTGTCATGATGCAGGTTGAAAGCGTGGATGACCTGATCTCGTTTCGGGATTATTGTGCAGACTACATGCCCGCACGGGTCAGTCCACCCGGAACACTTACCTCCTATTCAAATTACGGCACCACGCTTGCAGCAGTTGTTGTGGAGGATATCACCGGCATTCCCTTTGAAGCGTATCTCGATGAGCAGATAATCATACCCCTCAGGATGGACAGTACCAGTATCAGGGAGGATCTCCCCCCTGAAAGGGCTGAGCGGCTCTCGAAGGGATATGTCTTCGGCAGGAAGAACAGTGAAGCCCCGGATTTTATCTTTACTATCGGCCCTGCCGGATCCATCAGCTCAAATGCACCCGATATGGCGGCATTTCTTGCAATGCATATGATGGGAGGAACACGTAATGATGTCACAATCCTCCCCCGTGATACAGCAGAGCTGATGCATGCAGAGGCGTTCACCAATGATCCACGCGGCTCAGGGGTCTGCCTTGGATTCTATGAGATGCATGTCAATAACCATCGGTTGATCGGCCATGGCGGCGATACCCTCACCTTCCACTCACTGCTCATGTATATTCCAGAAGAGCAGGCCGGCTTCTTCGTCTCATACAACAGTGTCGGCGGGGCGACGGCAAGAAATGATCTCTTATTCGCCTTTATGGATCACTATTACCCGGCTGAAGAGGTGACGATCCCTGATCCGGACCCAGCTCTTGTTCCCGATCTCAGGATATATGCCGGAACCTATGAGACAAACCGGCGCAACATTGCACACTTTGAGAAGTATCACGGCGAGCGATCGCCGATTGTGGTTTCTGCCTCTGGTGCTGGGACACTCCTCATAGATTACGGAAGCACCACCCTTGAGTACGTAATGATCGAGCCCGATATCTTCGCGCTGCCTGATGGCGATACACAGGGCACCGGGAACCTCATCTTCAATGTGGGCGATTCCGGGAGAGCGGACTATTTTGTCTATAGCAATGTCCCGATCTTTGCGTTTGAGCGGCTTGCCTGGTATGACACCCCGGCATTTCTTGGGAATGTGTTTACAATAGCAGGGATTATCCTTGCGACCGTCCTCCTCTGGCCGCTTCTCGCCGCATTCAGGGTGAGTCATGCCATTCCTGATCCCTATGCAAACAAGAATGCAACCCGTGCACGGTGGATAGCAGGTACAGCTGCACTCTCACTCCTTGGATTTGTCCTTATACTCGTGCCAAAGGTAATTGATGATGCGGCACTGGCAGCAACATACCTACAGAGTCCTGTTCCACCATTTGAATTTTCAATCGTCCTGACTGTGCCGGTATTGTCTCTTCTCCTGACGCTCCTAACAGTTGGTTTTGTTGCTTTTGCCTGGAAAGAGGCATACTGGAGCCGCCTGCACAGAATCCATTACACACTTGTTGCAGCCGCCGCAGTTGCGATGCTCTGGTGGATAATCTCCTGGAATCTCTGGGTATTTTCACTCTGAGACTCGCTTCTCTTTTTATTTTTCGACTAAACCCGGATAGTCCGGGATAATCCGGGATAATCCAGAATAATCCAGGATAGTCCAGGATCACAGGGGGATTGAACCCTATGCAACACCCTTCTCGTGAAACCTGTGTACCATCCTTTGGCAGTCCATTCGACCTTTTGCCTTCGTAAGCCAGGCACGACACAGGCGATACACTTATGCGATTATACCTGCCTCTCTTCTGCTAGGGAGGCCTGATGATGCCAAAGAGAGGAGCAAGAGACGAGCTTGCAGACAGAATCAGAACTGATGCCACCGCAGGTGCTGACGGGCTGATCCGGATGCAGTCCTTTATACACCATACTGCAGATTCGGGACTGCTTGACCGGTGTGGATCAGTATTTGCTGAGCATTTCAGGCCCGGAAAGCCGACAAAGATCCTGACTGGCGAGGTGAGCGGGATCCTGGCAGCCCTGCCAGCGGGCATCCATCTGGACATCCCTGTCCTGATCGCACGGAAAGAGGTTCCAAAGACGTTTCCAGCCAACCTGATCGAGGAGAAGGTCATATCCAGGACAAAGGGAAGAGAGAGCTCCCTCTCCATCATCTCCGATCACCTGAATGGGGATGACCGGGTGCTGATCATCGACGATGTGCTTGCCAGGGGAGAGACGGTTGCTGCATTGATCAGGCTCGCAGTCCGGGCAGGTGCAGAGGTTGTCGGGGTCGGGGTGCTTGTTGAGAAGGTGTATGAAGGGGGAAGGCAACAGATCCGGCCGGAGATTCCTGTGCATGCCCTCTGCTCGATCCAATCGGTTGAGGGAGGGGTGATTCAGATCGCAGACGACACTGCGTACGACACGGCATACGACACTGCAAACAATAGCACAGACAATAGCACAGACGACATTACACACAACACTGCACCCGATTCTTCATAACCACATCAGGTGCCAGGAAAGGTGTCAGTTGTCCAGATCATTGTCAGGTGCGAGACCATTGTAGTTACACAGACAAGTGTCAGTCACCAGTACCAGTGTCAGGTGCCAGAACAAGTATCAGTCATCAGGAGTGACGAAAAGCAGCTGCGGCGCGGGTATCGGGGGGCGGGGTCAGCGATAGGGATCAGGATGACAGAGCTGATACACCCTTGCTCATCAGAGCAACCTGAAAGGCGATTCCGCAGGAATCGGGGTGGTATCTGCTTCTGGCAGCCCCCGGAGCATTCCCGCCCCTCCCGCGCCAGCATCTGCGGCAACCCGACTCAACCTCCCTTGCGAAGCACTTGCGGACGGGGGAAGGGGCGGTTGGGGGGGTTATCTGAATCCTCTCCATAACGCTAATCACGAAGATATTCCTGAAGTCTGAGGAACATATGGGAAAAGATCCCGATAGAGAACCCGATGCTACAGCCGAATTATCAGGAGAGACTGAAGCATCTGCGGCAACCCGGCTCAACAACCCCTTGCGAAGCACTTGCGGACGGGGGGAGGGGCGGTTGGGGCGGTTATCTGATACCCAATACCAATAACCTTCAGACATATGGAGAAGAGCCGATCGATCCTGAGATGGCTCTCCAGACCAGAGCTCTCCCGGACCCGGAAATCCCGTCACTCCACCTCATCGCTCTTTTGGTTCACCAGCATCATGCTGATGATAATTGCCGAGAAGACGATCTGCATCCCTGAGAGAAACAGGGTGAGTGACCAGACTGCATTTGTTATCTGGTAAAGATCACCAAATCCGCCTGCCACCCACTCATAGATGATACCAAGCCCAATCGCGACACCACCACAGATGAGGAGGAGTCCAAGTATGAGCTCCCGCTCAAGATTGTAGTAGTGCATGAATTGTCCAATGAACCGGCTCTTATCGCTGTACCCGTGAATAACCGAGTACACTTTGATCATCACCCCCATCAGAAGAGCCTGAAGGCCGCCGATGAAGGCGAGTGCGGCAAGGATGAAGGAATGCATACTGGAGGTCTCAATATCCCCCTGCAGATAGAAGAAGAGCATCATAAAGAGGCCAAAGAAGGTGAAGACAAGGCCCGGCACAGCAATAAACGGAATCGGGCGGTAGAGGAGCATGAACCTGATATGCCGCCATCCATCCCTGAAACTGTTCAGCTTGGATGGAGCGACCCGCGGCCAGTAGGTGATCGGGACTTCACCGATACAAAGCCCCTTCTTTGCCGCTTCAATGAACATCTCAGAGGCAAACTCCATCCCTCCTGTCCTGAGGTCAAGCTGCTCAAGTGCATCTCTTTGTATCACCCGAAAGCCGCTATGAGCATCTGAGATGTCTGTATTGAAGAGCTTGTTCAAAAGCCATGTCAGGAACGGATTTCCGATGTACTGATGCAGGCGTGGCATTGCACCGGGCCTGATCTCCCCCTTCAGGCGGGATCCAAGGACAAAATCATATCCCTCATCGATGCGCCTGACAAGTTTTGGCAGATCACGGAAGTCATAGGTATCATCAGCATCCCCTATTGCAATGTACCGTCCCCGTGCAGAGGCAAGGCCCGCAAGATATGCATTCCCATATCCGAGATAGTCAGGATGCACAACTATTGCACCAAGCGATCGTGCAATCTCTGAGGTTCTGTCTGTTGAAGAGTCAGCAATGATAATCTCTCCCACCATCCCAAGCTCTTCAAAGGCCTGATGGATCTTTTCAATACAGGATCTGATCGTCTTCTCTTCGTTGAGAGTGGGCATTACAACTGAGATATCTGGTGCAGAAAGAGACATGGAACCTATATCCATTTTTATTTTACCCGTATTTATGGTCTTGCTTATGCTTCAGCACAAATCCTCGCAGCATCTTCTCGGACTACCAGGACAACCCCGACGACACGGGCTACACAGACTACACAGACTATTGTAACAGAATGTTACACAGATGAATGTACAAGGACGCTTCTCCAAAATTCTGATCGCTTGTGTTTTTCCTGAATTCTTCGAAACGTGGGAAAAGATCCCGGGTAGAGATCCAGATGCAGCAACCACAATAATCAGGATGAGTGAAGCAGCTGCGGCGCGGGTATAGGGGGGCGGGGTCAAGCGAAAGAGGCAGGCTGGCAGAGGTGATAAGCCCTTGCTCATCAGAGCAACCTGAAAGGCGATTCCAAAAGTTTCGGGGCATATCTCCTCTGAAAGCCAAACGGAAGCTTTCCCGCCCCTCCCGCGCCAGCATATGCGGCCATACAGTACACCCAGTACACCCAGTACGACCATCACCCGACTCAACACCCCTTGCGAAGCATGTGCGGACGGGTCAGGGGCGGTGGGGGGGTCTTCTGACACGAGAGTACCAGAGCCCCCTATCCAATGTAACTCCATGCCTGTCTGTGACTCTTCTACTACCAAGAAGCTTCAAGACATAAGATGAAGAGCCTGGAGCAGAAACGATACCCGGATAGAGACCAGGATACGCAAATAATTACTTATATAATCTCTCAACTCGGACTCATCTGGTATGCCCCGGTTGCGGATTGTGGAGAAAGTGGGTATTCTTGCCGTCATTGTCCTTGCTGCAGTTGCACTTCGGATCCAGACGTTCCAGCAGGTCTTCACCGAGCATGGAATCTTGTTTCTTGAGTATGACCCCTACTACCATATGCGCAGAATTGCCTATTCTGCTGAATATTTTCCGAATTTCATCTCCTTTGACACCTATATCAATTTTCCGCGTGGCCATGCAATCGGCTGGCCCCCACTCTTTGATACCGCAATTGGAGGCGTTGCTTTCATACTCGGGCTTGGAAGCCCCTCTGTCACGCTCATCGAAACAGTCGGGGCAGTGGCACCCGTTGTAATCGGCCTTCTTCTCCTTCTCCCAATCTACTACGCTGCCAGAGTTTTCTTTGGTGGAGAGGAGTATGGACTGGCAGCCGCCGGGATTGCCGCGATCCTCCCTGCGCATGTGCTGATCTCACTCCTTGGATTTGTTGATCATCATGTTATGGAAACCCTTCTCCAGGCCTGCATGGTCCTTGGAGTACTACTGATTGTCCGGTGCCCTGAGAAGCTGACACTCTGGTCTCTCTTTCTGGGTGCCACCTTTCTCGCTACAATCTACTCAATTCCCTCAGCATTGATTTATATCGGGAGTATTGGGCTTTTCCTGGTCGCCATGATCATCCTCCGCCATATACGGAATCACTCATCCCGCGATCTCCTCTATGCCGGTGGAGTCGCCTTTGGCTCTGCAGGAGTTATCGCTCTCATCATCAACACCCTCTTCTTCGAAGGGTTTGTTTTTGAGCCAATACTACTCTCAGTCTTCCAGCCGGCCTTCCTCTTCCTCTGTCTTGGAGGAATAGCCGGAGCTGCCCTCCTCTCTGATCTCCTCAGTAAACGGCCATGGCCCTGGTACATCGCCACGCTCGCCGGGATTGGAGGAGGCGGGGCCGCCCTTGTATACTTCCTCTTCCCGTCCGTCTACAATGCGATTCTCTCAGGATTTAATTATATATTAGGCGCAGATCCGGTTTTTGGCTATATTGGCGAGGCTGCCTCCATACTCTACATCACAGGGAGCTTTTCACTGATGCCGTTCTGGGACCTCTATACTGTCCCGCTTTTCCTTGCAGTCATCGGATCGATCGTCTATTGTTCCAAAAGGGTCAAGAACAAAACCTTTGATGATGCGGATCTTATGCTCATTCTCCTCGCACTCTTCGGCCTCATCCTCGTACTCTTCCAGACGCGGTTCCTGGATCTGCTGATTGTTCCGGTGGTGATCTGGGCATCATATGGTGCTGTTTCTCTACTTGAGGCTCTTGGCATCCGAAAGATAGGGGTGCCTGAAGAAGCTGAGAAGAAGAAGAGGAAGAAGAAGAACCGGGAGAATGAGGAGTCACTGAAGATGCAGCGTGCAGCTGGCGTTCTGGTTGCTCTTCTGATCATAATCGTTCCGACGGTACACTCGGCAGCAGGCATGAATGAGCGGCTTCCCGGGCCTCCGTCAGACGAGAAGATTGGGGCGCTTGAGTTTCTCAAAAGTGAGACGCCCTCCCCGGGAGGCTATCATGATATGACAATGCAGCCCGACTATAGTGTCATCAGCCGCTGGGACTGGGGGAACCATATCATCTATATAGCAGAGAGACCGGTTGTGTCAAACAATTTCCAGACAGCTATCGTTGAGTCATCGCGGTTCCTGACAACGACAGACATAGAGGACGCAGAGCGGATCCTTGATCGCCGCAATGTCCGGTATGTCGTCACCCAGCACCTGACACAGGGAGAATTCACCAATTTCCTCTCCCTCGGCGGTGTCGATATCAGCACACTCACCGAGACAGAGTTCCTTGATATCGCCGGTGAATCGGTATACTTCCGGCTGCATCACGAGGGTGCAAAGACCCTCCCGCAGTTCACCCTCATCTATGAATCCCATGACGATCTGACCGGGGCAAAGGTCTTTGAGTATACCGGGTGGGCGCAGGGGTAGGCTGGGGAGGCATCTCCCCAAAAACCTGGCGCAGATTCAGGTGAGATTGAATCCGGATCAAAGCGCTTAATGTCTTGTATGCCAATCAATCTTTAGAGATGTCCAATTCAGGAATGAAGGATTTTGAAATGGAGAGCCAGGATCCTTCCCACACCACCATCTGCGTCGTTGGCCTTGGGTATGTCGGCTACCCGCTTGCCTGTGTATTTGCCGAAAAGGTCAGAACAATCGGCTATGATCTCGATGCGACTAAGATCGCATCCATCAATGCCACCCCCGGCAACAGGATTGAAGCCACGACCGACCCTCTGCGGATCCATGATGCCGACTATGTGATCATCGCGGTCCCAACACCTGTTACAAAGGCAAAGGATCCTGATCTCTCCTATGTCCGATCTGCCGCTGAAACCGTCGGGCAGAACCTGAAGCCCGGTGCGATTGTTGTTCTTGAATCAACCGTCTACCCCGGCCTCACCGAGGAGATCTTCGTCCCGGCGCTTGAGCGTGCATCAGGCCTTGTCTGCGGCCGCGACTTCTTTGTCGGGTACTCGCCTGAGCGGATCAACCCGGGCGACGACGACCATACCCTCGAGAAGATCACAAAAGTCGTCGCCGGCATGGACGAGGCAACCGCTGCCCGGCTCGCCGCCCTGTATGGAATGATCACAACTGTCCATCTTGCGCCTGACATCCGGACAGCTGAGGCGGCAAAAGTGATCGAGAATGTCCAGCGGGATCTGAATATCGCTCTGATGAACGAGCTTGCGATCATCTTCGGCAGGATGGGCATCGACACCCGGGCGGTCCTTGAGGCGGCTGCCACCAAGTGGAACTTCCACCGCTACCGGCCCGGCCTCGTCGGCGGCCACTGCATCCCGGTTGATCCCTACTACCTGGTGATGAAGGCAGAGGAGCTCGGCTACCACCCGCAGGTGATCCTGGCCGGCCGGGCAATCAACGATGCGATGCCCCGGCATGTCGCCCAGCTGGCGATCAAGGAGCTGAACCGGGCCGGCAAGGTGATCAAAGGCTCCCGCCTCCTCATCATGGGTCTCACCTACAAGGAGAATGTCCCCGACACCAGGGAAAGCCCTGTCGAAGAGATGATCCGGGAATTACGAGAGTTTGAGGTGGATGTTTATGGGTATGATCCTTTGCTTCGTCCGGAGGAGATTGAAAGGTTCGGGGCGTTACCTGTGGCATCGCTTCAGGAGATTGGGTTTCCGGTTGACTGTATTGTGATCAATGCACCCCACTCGGTCTTTTCAGAACTGACGCTGGAGAAGGTCTGCGGGATCTGCAATGGGAAACCGATTGTTGTGGATGTGACCGGGATGCTTCGAGGGGATGATGAGGTCAGGGATGGATGTGTGTATCGGGTGTTGTAACAATTTGTTACAGATCCTGCACGATATCTCCTTTTGAAACGGCAATGCCGGGAAGGAAGCGTCATCTACAGATGATGCGTGACCATATCCTTCTTCATTGCCTGCATTGGTCTATCTGAATAGAATTATTGGTGATACTGCGTGAAAATTTCAATACTTGGAACCGGTTATGTCGGTGCGGTGACCGGCGCTTGTTTTGCAGAACTGGGTAACGATATCACATTTGTCGATATCGATCCCACGAAACTCGATTGTATCAGAACCGGCCGCTCCCCCATCTATGAACCAGGGCTCGATGAGTTGCTGACAAGGAACCTGCATAGAATCTCAGCTACTACAGACACCACACAGGCGATCCGCGACACGGATGCCACCTTCATCTGCGTCGGGACACCATCGAACCCGGATGGCTCAATCGATCTCCGGTATATTGAGTCCGCAAGCCGGGATATCGGGCTGGTGCTCCAGGAGAAGGAGGGCTGGCACACGGTTGTGATGAAGAGTACCGTTGTCTCAGGAACGACGAAGGGAATCGTTCGTTCGACACTTGAAGAAGCATCCGGCAAAGAGGCATTCCGTGACTTTGGGCTTGCATCAAACCCCGAGTTCCTTAAGGAGGGATCGGCGCTTGCGGATGTCTTCTCACCGGATCGGATTGTGATCGGTGCAGAAGATCCCCGTTCACGGGAGGTCCTTGAGACACTCTATGCCTCCTTTGACTGCCCGAAACTCGTGACCGCGATCCCGGTTGCCGAGATGATCAAGTATGTGAGCAATGCGTTTCTTGCAACCAAGATCAGTTTTGCAAACGAGATCGGCAACCTCTGTAAATTGATGGGCATTGACACCGCCGAGGTCTTCGCAGGCGTTGGTCTGGATGCCCGGATCAACCCGGCGTTCTTCAGGTCCGGCATCGGTTTTGGCGGCTCCTGCTTCCCAAAAGATGTCCGGGCACTGATCGCACAGGCTGAAGCTTCCGGTCTTCATCCGAAGATACTTTCGAGTGTGGTTGCAGTAAACGAAGACCAGCCCCTCCGGCTCCTTGCTCTCCTCAGAAAGCATATCCCGGATCTCAAAGGTAAGCGGATCGGAGTACTCGGCCTCGCCTTCAAGCCGGATACCGACGATATCCGGGAGAGCCGGGCGATCCCGATCGTCTCTGCACTACTGGATGCGGGTGCAGATGTGATCGCCTATGATCCACTGGCGATAGCGAACTTCAGATCACTCTTCCCGGAGATCACCTATGCCTCATCTGCCGTAGAGGTGCTCAGGAGTGATGCTGTTCTCATTATAACGGAATGGAAAGGTTTTGAAGCACTCGATTATACCGGGAAGCTGGTGCTCGATGGAAGGCGTATTCAAAAGGCGGCGGTTGGATCCATCTATGAGGGGGTTTGCTGGTAATGTCTGTCCACGATTCGTTTCTATCGCGTGAACTGGAGAGAAGCGATATAGACAAGCGGTAAAGGCGGATATCCAAAGGGTTATCTGGTTTCTTAAGAATATGAATACTAAAGGAGCAGGAGAAGCATGACGGAGAAGAAATTCAATCCCGAAGATGTCATCGGGAAACCCTACAGGAGAGGGATGTTACCCTACGGGGGGGGAGTTGCCAGAGGCAGGATCTCGTTTGCTGTGAGTGAGGAAGAGTACCTGGAAGATATGAGGCGCCTCCGATCGATTATGAAAGCCCCCTCCGATCGCTGAACCACGATACTGTAGGAATACATGAACAATCCAACCATTTTTCTGGACACACCTATCTTCTTCACCTGCGCTGAAGATATGCGATCCAGGACTCCTCTGCAGCATGCCAAAAATGCCGGGTATTTGATTCAAACCTCCATCTCGGTTCTTGGTGAAGCCTTCATCCAGATGCATGAGCACGAAAAAGGGCTTGACTATATCACTGCATTGAATCAGCTCCTTGATGAATGGAACATTACCGTTCTTTTTCCAAACGATTCTGTCCGGATCCTCTGTTATACTATGGGAGAGGAAGAGGTTGACACCCGGATGATCCGTGAGCCGACCGATCGCACCCACCTTGCCTATGCGATGGCATATCACTCAGACTATTTTCTGACATCCGATCGAAACCTGATCAGGTACAGGATTCCATCCTCTCTCGAAGCGATCGGGTTCTCAAAACCCACCTGCCTGCCACTCGAAGAATTCAAAAATGAGATGCTCATGAAGGTGCGTGATATCTCCTATGAATGGGATACAACAAGAAATTCAGTAAGGGGAGTGAGTGATGGAAATGATGCTTCTTGATAGTATATCTGCTTGGAAACTGATTTGAATGATTCGATCTTAAAGAAGATCCAGCTCATTATATAGATGAATCAGATCAGCCTCATCAACCGTGCAATCGATTGCCTCAATAAACTGCTGCTTTGAGAGATGGAGCTGTTCTGCCATGAGACTGAGTAGCCGATCGCCGATCTCCTTTTTGCCATGAGATACCCATGTTCGGATCTCTGTATCGCACCCATTGTGCTGAAATGTCAGTTTGATATGCTTCGACATCTCTGTCGAGAATCCTTTCTTCTTCAGGCGGGCAATAATAATGTGATTCTTCCGGCTCACGGCATCAGATCTCCTCTATCCCAACTTTGCCATTAATAAGAAATATAAGTGTTCTTAGTGATGTTTGTATCGAC
>NZ_JBCEXH010000011.1 GCF_038751955.1 Methanocalculus natronophilus
CCGGAAACCTCCGGGATATCATCACCGCGTTGCAGGACAATACTATACGCACGCCCGGGATATATAGGTTGTTGAAGCACCGGATACATCCCCGAAAAACCCTCCAAATCATATGGACATCATATGGATTCTTCGAGGGTTTTCTCCTGGTGGATGAGGGGAATGTATCCTTCTGTGGTCAAAAACCATACTGCAGCATGCTGCACACCCGGTCTCTGTGGGAATTGTAAAACCCTGCATCGCCTCATATAAGCGGCTGCTATGGGTTTTTTGGTGGAAAATGCGGCAAATTTACCGCCCTTTTCCTCCAGGGCAATCCCTTGCGACTCTAATAGATTATCACACCTCTCTAATAAATTCTTCTTTTTGATCAGCTCCGGCATGCAGATATCTCTCGTGCCGCGCCTTATTTCAGGGTTTCATGCAGGCCATATCATGGTGGCGCTCCCATTGATAGCGCCCCCTCTGCCATGACGCGCAGGCTGGTACTCAAACAGATGCCAGGTATGCTGAATCTCACCTGGATGAGTGCCAGATACAAAAAGAGAACAGGACTGCAACCATCATCCATCACCCATCATCCGGAAGAAGAATCATACATTATTTCGTGCAGGAGCATTCTATGCATGTGCAGGTGACAGTATAGAAACTGAGGTTTGGGGGTATGCCTGGTGAATAATGAAAAAGAGAGAGAGCAAGAGAGAGGACAGAAGGGGCGCTTCCAGCAGATATCTCTCTGTATCGTCCAGGAGTGGGATCCGGATGAGATCATTTCCCTCTATCAGGAAGGCGGCTGGTGGGACGACTCCTGGGATCGGTCAAAGATACCGGCAATGATCCGGGGAAGCCACCGGTTTATTGTTGCCGTGGATGAAATCACCGGTTCGGCTGTTGGAATGGGCAGGACAATATCTGATGGTGTATCTGATGCATACATCCAGGATGTGGTGGTCCGGAAAGAGTACAGGCGGTGCTATATCGGGGTGCAGATTATCCGGCTTCTGACCAGAATCTGCGAGGAGGAGGGGATACTATGGATAGGTCTCATATCTGAGCCTGGAACCCTGCATTTTTACAAAAAGATAGGCTTCCAACCGATGGAGCAATATATACCAATGATCTACAAGAAAGAGGACGACAATGCTCTCTCTCAATGACTTCCAACCGGTTTCACCTGAAAACAAGGATCTCATTGAACAGTACCTGAGATCATATCCCCAGGAGCATAGCGATAATACCATCATAAACATGCTCTGCTGGAACCACTATGCGCATTACCACTATGCTATTGCAGATGATGCGCTTGTCATTATGACCATAGTGGGGGGTGAGCGGACATTCAGGCTTCCAATTGGAGAGCAGAACGACTCGCTTCTCAGAAATCTCATAGCTCTCGCCGCAAAAGAGGGCGGGTCCATCCCGCTTCAGATACTTGATTCGGCAGGGTATGCGTGGCTCTTGCGCCTGTATCCGCACCTCCCGGTCATTGACGATCGGGATTTTGCAGATTATGTCTACCTTGCCTCGGATCTTGCCGATCTCAAGGGAAGGCAGTACCTGACGATCCGGGGAGAGATCAACAGGTTCAGGCGCTTACGGGACTATACAGTAGCTGAGATGTCAGGAGAATCAATGGATGAGATCCGCGAATTCCTGGAGAAATGGTGTGAGTGGAAGCATTGTGACGAGACGCCCATACTTGCTTATGAACGGGATGCTGTCTTTTATGCGATCGATCACTTCTCCCTGATCAATGCCTCCGGCATGGTCGTCAAAACCGAGGAGGGGATCGGGGCAATAGCAATCTATGGGGAACTCAATCCGGAGACGCTTGTCATCCATTTTGAGAAAGGCCTTCCCGGTTTTGAAGGCATCTACAAGGTGATCAATATGGAGACTGCAGCTGCCTGCCAATCGCGCTATACGTATATCAACAGGGAGTCTGATATGGGGGTGCCCGGTCTGCGTGAGGCAAAAACCCGGTACCATCCGCATCATATGGCGCCTGTCCGGTATGTACGGAAACAGGATCTGGATGATCTGGTTTTGAAAGGATTGTGATGATACACAACGGATACAATCATTTTCCTCCGTCTGTTTCCGTTCCATCTCCTTCCAATCCAAACTCTCTCTCTCTCTCCTGTTCCTTCCTCTGCAGCTCCCTTTCTCCTGCGTCTCCTGACGTATCTGCTTATCCCGACTTATCTGCATATCCCAAGGATTGAATGCATCGACTCAGCTGAAATGGATGGCTTTGCAGATTCGAGCCAGAGGTAAAATCCAACCCTGCCCGGAGTTATACGCTCATACTTGAACCCTCCCGACTTCTCAGGCACCATCTTATAGTAGACCCGCTTCTTCCTCGGCTTGAGATAAATAACCGGCGAGATTTCGGGGAGATCCATTGCAAGGACGGCTTTTGAGTAATCTCTGGCAAGATCGTGATACCCGAGGATGTCGCTTTTCACCCTGAGACCATATCTTGAGATCAACTCCTTCTGGGCTCCCTCGTGGAGTGCACCGAAGATGACCTTTTTGACGAGTGGCGAAACCTGGGGATCTGATCGTATCTCGTTTTGTGACGCACCTTTGTTTGCTGCAATGAGGAGGCGGGCAAGGGTTGAATCATGAAACTGCTTGTAATCAAATGGGCGGGTGCGGAGTGAGAGGGCGCTGATCAGCTTTGGATTATTTACTGCCGCCCTCGGAAGTGAAGCCAGGCGGAGCGGACGGAGCGAGGATTTGAGCTCTTCGCAGGAGAATGTTCCGACATAGGCATTCTCATCCTGTTTACAGAGCCGCCTGACAACCTGGGTGTTTTTGATGTCGACTGCTGAAAAGAGTGCAAAATCAACAGTCTCCTGCCTGAAAAGGTATCCGAAGAGTTTCTTTTTATACTGAATCTCAGCTTCCAGATCTTTTAGATCAGCCGGGGAGGTGACAATCTCTGCAAATGAAATTTTATTGTTTTTATCTATGAGCAGGAGATCAACCTCTGCCAGATCCTGCCCATTCCCTCTCACCCGGATATCTCCTTTCTCGGCATAATAAATACCATTCTGGCCGAGAGCTATCCGGATGGGGCGTCTGGGTGCATCAGCACCTTTCTTGACTATCTTTTTCAATGCGGGAGTTGAGGACGCTGTCTCAAGAAGCAGCTCATAGATGAGAGCCTCATACCAGTACCCCTCGACGGTTCGCATCTCCATGATATCATCTGAGAAGAGTTTGATGTTATCACCCTTCTTCAGGTGACGCAGCGCCCTGATCGCAAGTGCCCTGTTTGGTTCAAACGAAGCACAATTTGTTCTCAACCAGTCTAACACTGCCTCTCTCCCTCCTTTCTGGATTGGATCAATCCCGGGGGATAAATACGCCTCCTGTGCGCACCTGCCGGTAATACACCCGGAAACTCCGGTTTACGGGTACGAGTACCCTCTTTGTGCTCCCGGATTCTCCGGGGTAGCAGACAATTTGCTATCATATCTTCTGCCTGTTTATGGTTTAGTGGGCCCTGTTGCAGCACCTGATCCCGGCTGCGTCTGATCCGGTGTTTGCCAAAACCCCTTGTCACGTTTTCGTATCTGATTCACGCCTGTTTTTTTTCCCTTCCAGGCTATCCGGCTTCATTAAGGCTTTTCTCTTCACCATCTTATCCCAGAACGACGATCGATCGGGTCAGGCTTTTGTGGACACGCTGGGAGAATGAGTGAACTATCTCGAAAAATTCCTCTGCTATCGGAGAAATAGTTCTGTGGGTGACGAGCACCGCCCTCCTCCCGGGTTTGAGTATCCGCCGTATCTCTCTGAGTGATTCCGCATAAAGCCGGTCAAGGCTTGCCGCTTTGATTGAGGTTGACTGGCCATAGGGGAGATCCGCTGCAACCGCATCAACTGATCCATCTGCGAGAGGGAGTTGACAGGTATCTGCACGGAGACAGGCGACATGGGGCAGGTTTTCCCGGGTGCCATCAATCATCGCGGGATCAATATCAGATCCCACAACGCGTGCTCCAACCAGCTGACCTTCAAGGAGTATGCCTCCTGTCCCGCAGAAGGGATCATACAGAATCTCTTTCGGCTGTACGTGGGTGAGATTTACCATTGCACGTGCCATGAGGGGCATCATCACTCCCGGATGGAAGAACTTCCGCCGCATTGGATTCCGGTATGCATAGGATCCCCGGTTGATATGGTGAATGACCCTGCCAAGGTAGCAGGTATCATTTGAAAATATAGCCCTGAATTCTTCACCTGGTGCTTTCAGCGATACATCGCCGTTGATATAATCTCCCATTATCCGTTCGATGACTGGTCGGGATTCCGGTAGTATCGCAGGATGAATTCTTTTAATCCGGCATGCAAAGGGCTTCTCTGCAGTCAGGGAGAGGTCGCGGAGAAGGCTGGTTATCTCGTCCATCTCTGCCGGGCAGGACCCGAGGTACTCCATAACAACATGCGTCTGTGCAAGCCTGATAGTATCTCCGGGAACCTGGCAGTCTGCAATGGCAACCTGTGGAGCCGTTGCACAAACCCTGCCGACACACCCGATCTCAGCAGCCGGGAGATCCGGGTGTTCGCCGGAGAGCTCAAAGAGCAGTTTCATCCATATATCTGTTGGTTATGGCAGAAGAAATACCTGTGCAATGGATTCACCAGCTTTGTTCTGCAAAAACCACCCTGCCGGGATGGGGAGATGTCATTATGCATTCTTGCATGGAGTAGTACGGGAATCGTATATTCTGGCAAAATAAAAAAGAAGGTGATATCTTGCCTGGTATTGCTTGGGAAAGAAAGCGGCGTTTACCTGCCCATCACTTTTTCAAAGAAACCTTTCTTCCCGGTTGAAGCTTCAGCCCCGGATCCGTCTCTCTCTTCAAGCTCACGGATCTTCTCATACAGCTCCATGACCTCAGAACCTGGATCCTTTGGAGTGACGATGATGACCCGTACCAACAGATCGCCCGGACGACCCCGGCGACGTATTCCTTCACCTGGAATCCTGAGTGCTGTACCATACTGGATGCCTGGTGGGATTTTCAGGTTGACTCTGCGGTTATCAATCGTCTCGATCTCAACTTCTGATCCGAGAACCGCCTGTGCAGGTGATATCCTAACACCGGTCTCGAGCGTATCTCCTTTTCGATCGAACCGCGTATCGGACTCGACCATCACCTCGATATAGAGATCTCCGGTTGCGGCACCATAGTCTCCTGCCTCACCATATCCTTCCATACGGAGCCTCATCCCGGACTCGACACCGGCGGGGATGTGAATGGTGACTGTCCTCTGTACCTGGGTGTGTCCGCTGCCATTACAGGAGGTGCATGGCTGCTCGGGGATCCTGCCTTTTCCATTACATTCGGTACAGGTCGTCATCCTGACAAACTGGCCAAAAAGCGACTGGCTGACAGATCGCATCTGGCCACTCCCTCCACACCTGGAACAGACACTCTGGCGTTTGTTGGCGCTGCCTGTTCCATCACAGGAGGGGCATGCCTCTGCATGCATCACCTTGATGTCCCGGTCTGTGCCAAATACGGCATCACGAAGTGAGACAGAGATCCTCATCAGCAGATCTGCCCCACGCTGTGGGCCTGACCGGGATCCGCGTCCACCAAAGAATGTATCGAATATATCTCCAAAACCGGCAAAATCTGAAGAGAATCCGTATCCTCCGCTGCCAGAACCGCTGTAGCTTCCTTTTGAGGCATTCGTATATGCCTCATGGCCGAGCTGATCATACTGCCTGCGTTTATCTGCATCGGAGAGGATGCTGTATGCTTCATTGATCTTTTTGAAGCGTTCCTCAGCACCCTCGTCCTTGCAGACATCAGGATGATACTTCCGGGCAAGGTTGCGGTATGCTCTCTTTATCTCCTTCTCCGGTGCATTCTTTGGAACGCCGAGGATCTCATAGTAGCTCTCCGCAACCATTCAACTCACTCTTTTTTGACTTCGTAGTCTGCGTCGACGACGGTGTCGTCTTTTGCCGCTTCACCTTCAGCCCCGGCTGCCTCCTGTGCTTCCTGGCCGGCCTTCTCGTAGATCTTTGTTGTGACTTTGAAGACAGCTTCCTGGAGAGCGTCCATCTTCTCCTTGATTGCGACAGTGTCTTCGCCTTCAAGTGCGGTCCGAAGGGCTGCTGTCGCCTCCTCGATCGCGGTCTTGTCCTCGGCATCAAGCTTGTCTTCGCTCTCTTTGATCAGTTTTTCCGCGCTGTAGACAGCCATGTCGGCATTGTTCCTGATCTCGATCTCCTCACGCTTCTTTTTGTCTTCTTCCTCATGGAGCTGGGCGTCCTGCACCATCTTCTCGATCTCATCATCTGAGAGGTCTTTCTTTCCGGTGATGGTGATGGATTGCTCGTTACCAGAACCAAGATCCTTTGCTGATACATGGACGATGCCATTTGCATCAATATCGAATGTCACCTCGATCTGGGGAACTCCGCGTGGTGCGGGGGGGATGCCCGTGAGCTGGAACCGCCCGAGTGAGAAATTGTCTCGTGCAAACTGCCGTTCACCCTGGACAACATGGATCTCGACACTTGTCTGCCCGTCTGCTGCGGTTGAGAAGATCTGGCTCTTCCGGGTCGGGATGGTTGTGTTCCGCTCAATGAGGGGTGTTGCAATATTGCCGAGGGTCTCAATACCGAGCGTGAGCGGGGTCACATCCAGGAGAACAACATCCTTTGCTTCCCCTGAGAGGACTGCACCCTGGATTGCTGCTCCCAGTGCCACACATTCGTCGGGGTTGATTCCCTTATCAGGTTCTTTGCCTGTTACTTTTTTGACTGTCTCAACAACAAGCGGAACCCGTGTGGATCCGCCAACAAGCAGGACATGGTTGATATCCTTTGTCTCAAGACCTGCATCTTTCAGTGCATTCTTCACAGGGCCTACCGTTTTTTCAACCAGATCCCCAATCAGCTGCTCGAGCTTTGCACGGGTCAGATCCACGTCAAGGAACTTCGGTCCTGAGTCGGTTGTCGTGATGTAGGGGAGGTTGATATTGGTCTTCTGTAGTGACGAAAGCTCAATCTTTGCCCTCTCTGCTGCATCTTTTAAGCGCTGGAGTGCTACCGGATCTTTTCTGAGATCGATTCCTTCCTTCTGTTTGAAGTCATCAACCAGGAAATCGATGATCCGGTCGTCAAAGTCGTCTCCACCAAGCTTGTTGATACCATTGGTTGCCAGTACCTCAAAGACACCATCACCAAGTGTCAGGATCGAGACATCAAATGTACCTCCACCCAGATCATAGACAAGAACAGTCGATTCACCTTCCTTGTCAAGACCATATGCAAGCGAGCTTGCGGTCGGCTCGTTGATGATCCTCATCACTTCAAGGCCTGCAATCTTGCCGGCATCCTTTGTTGCCTGGCGCTGTGCATCATTGAAGTATGCGGGGACAGTGATGACGGCTTTTGTGATTTTTTCCCCGAGATAGGACTCAGCGTCTACTTTGAGCTTCTGAAGGATCATCGCTGAGATCTCCTGTGGAGAATATTTTTTATCGCCGATTGCGACTGTCTCTTCTGTTCCAATCTTTCGCTTGATCGAGGCGATGGTTCTTGTCGGGTTTGTCACAGCCTGACGCTTTGCAACACTTCCAACAAGGCGCTCTCCGTCTTTTGAGAATGCAACAACTGATGGCGTTGTTCGTGCACCCTCGGAGTTTGGGATCACCTTTGAGGTTCCACCTTCCATGATTGCCATGCAGGAGAACGTCGTTCCCAGATCAATGCCCAGAATCTTTTCACCACTCATAATTCCAACTCCGTTTATTCATTTCCTTTTGCTACTGCCACTTTGGCGCATCTGATTACTTTGTCATGCATACAATACCCGCGCACCACTTCATCAATGATCACACCATCTTCATGGTCTGAATTGACGTGCGCAATCGCTTCATGCTCATTTGGATCAAAGCGGGTGTGTAAGCACTCAATTGGGGTGATGCCGTTCCTCTCAAGGACTGAAAGGAAGAGCTTATGAATCTGAACCAGTCCCTCTCTCAGATCTCTGTCATCTGCCTTGAGGGCACGTTCAAGATTGTCCAGGATCTCCAGGACATCAAGTGCGAACCGTTCATTTGCGAACCTGATAAACTGCTCCTGTTCCCGTGCCATCCGCTTTTTATAATTGTCAAAGTCAGCGGCGAGCCGGAGGAACTTCTCATTGAGTTCGTCATATTCTGCCCGGGAGATCATGTGAGAAGGATCAATTGTCTCTTCCCTCTCGATCATCTCTTCGCTCATGGCCCCTTCCTGTCGCTTTTTTTCATCATCCTCCATAGAAGATCACATCAAATATGTTACTCACATTTTCGTGCTGCATCTAATATTGTAATGTAGTTCTATATATATTTGTCCCTAACCTTACGTAAATATATGTCCCATCACCTCCCTCTTCATACCGGTCTTTAAAATCCAATTATGCTGGTATTTTCTTTTTTTTTGAGTAATACGGATTGTTTGTGTGCAAACGACAATACCTGGCAAACACCCGGCTCTGGCGGGGCGCATGAGCACGTCGCAGAGTAGGGGAATAACCCTCAGCTTCGTCAAACGAGGCTTCAGCATGAATTAATTTTTCAGAGCACGCTCCCACTCCGGAATGGATGAAACTATTATTCTTGAGGATCAATCTGTGCATCATATGAAGACAGCTCTCCTCTCTGTCTGGGATAAGACAGGAATAATCGACTTTGCACGTTTTCTACACGAGCAAGGCATCGCTCTTTTGAGTTCCGGTGGTACGGCAAAGGCGCTCTCGGAAGCCTCCCTTCCCTATACCGAGGTTTCGCAGTATACCGGATCGCCTGAGATGATGGATGGACGGGTTAAAACGCTCCACCCGAAGATCCATGGCGGGCTCCTCGGCAGGCGTGGTACTGACGATGCGGTGATGGCAGAACATGGAATCGAAGGTATAGACATCCTCTGTGTCAATCTCTATCCATTTGAGAAGATGTCGGCAGAGAATCTTCCAATCGAGGATCTTGTCGAATTTATTGATATCGGTGGTCCTGCAATGATCCGGGCTGCAGCGAAGAATTACAGGGATGTCTGTGTGGTCTGTGACCCGGCTGACTATCCTGTCATAACCGAGGCTGTCACAGCAGGTACTATAACCACCACGCTCCGTCTCCGGCTTGCAAAGAAGGCATTTGCACGGACAGCTGCATATGATGCTGCGATCAGCAACCATCTCCACAGCCTGGACTCCGTTTTCCCCGATGTGCTGACGGTTCAGTACCAGGGAGGCAGGATCCTGCGGTATGGTGAGAATCCCCATCAGCAGGCAGCAGTCTATGGGACAACCGGTATTGCAGGTTCTATTCCCGTGCAGGGAAAACCGATGTCATACAATAATTACCTTGATCTCCATGCTGCTGTCGGCCTGCTCAGGGAGTTTGATGATGCCGCGTGTGTCACGGTGAAGCATAATAACCCCTGCGGGGTCGCCATCGGCTCAAATCTGCTTGAGGCATATATCAGATCACGTGATGTTGATCCGGTCTCTGCATATGGAGCAGTTGTTGCGATGAATCGGGGGGTTGACAGTGATGTTGCAGACGCGATCTGCAGTACCTTTGTTGAGGTCGTTGTTGCCCCCTCCTATACTCCGGAGGCACGGGAGATGATGAAAGCCAAGGAGAATATGCGGCTCCTGACGCTCCCTCCCCCCATACTCTCTGATGAAATCCGATCCATTGACGGGGGTGCCCTCCTGATGCGGACCCCTCCATACCGCGAACACTGGGAGGTGGTATCCGAGCGTGAGCCAACCGCAGCAGAGCTTGAGGCGATGCGGCTTGCCTGGCGGGTCTGCAAGCATACCAAGAGCAACACCATCATCTTTGCCAGCAATGAGGAGACCCTTGGGATTGGCGCAGGACAGATGAGCAGGGTGGATGCGGCAAAGATTGCAATCCAGAAAGCCGGTAAGCCCCTGGAGGGATCGGTTGTCGCCTCAGATGCCTTCCTCCCGTTCCCGGATACGCTTCTGGTGGCAGCAGACGCGGGTGCAACCGCGCTTATCCAGCCGGGTGGATCGATACGGGATGCAGAGGTGATAGAGGCTGCAAACCAGCGGAATATGGCCATGGTCTTCACCGGTGTGCGGTACTTCAGGCATTAAAGAATGAAGCCCTGATCCGGGGGTTGAGAAAATAACAATATTTTTATTTTTGAAGCACTCCTCTTAATATGTCTCATCCAATCTCTTTTTAAACCAAATGTATGCCGGTGAGCGGCATGTATCATCAATAATGATTGTTGAACTGGTGTATTTAATCATAGTAATTCATTTCAAACCAGTTGAACGGGTATTCAGGTAACTACGCTGATAAGCACATCCCAATCTGAAAAAAACCCGTAAATTTCTCTCAAATACAGGAAAAATTTATATAGAAAGGCGATAGTATTCTGATTACCACAGAGGTGGTTCTTTATGGAATACGGTCAAATGCTTGGTGACTCTTTTGAGTATACGAAGGAATGCCTGGTTGGCAAGTGGATGAAGTGGGTTCTCCTCATCATCTCTGCAATCATCTTCCCTCTCCTGTACGGCTATCTGGTACGAATCTTCAAAGGGACAAAACCCGCGCCTGAACTTGAGGACTGGGGGAGTCTCTTTATTGACGGTATCAAACTACTGATTGTCGGTATCATCTATGCACTTCCTGTCCTGATTGTAGCATTCCTCCTTATGGGTGGTACAATGTTTGCTGCTGCCATGGGAGGAGATATGGGAGCAGCTGTTGGTGCAATGGGTGCCCTGACAGGCATGCTTGTTGTGTTTATTCTTGCCTTTATAATCTGGCTTTTCGTCCCGATGGCATATATCCGGTTTGCCCGGACAGGCTCAATCGGTGAGGCATTCAACTTCAGCGCTATCCTGGGACATATCGGAAAGGTCGGCTGGATCAACTACATCATCGCGTTAATTATCCTTGGAGTCGTCATCGCACTCGTCCAGTTCGTCCTGGGTATCATCCCGATCATCGGCTGGTTTTTGATGATTGTCCTCATACCTGCGTTTGCTATCTTTGGAGCCCGGTATATCACGTTGATCTATGACAGTGTTCCTGCATAAGCAGGTTCACTCCTTTTTTTTATCGTATTGGGAATTACGACCATAGCAGCAGAAAGCCTACGAATTTGTCGTGGGATGCATGCTCCATTGTATTCCTGATGCTTTCTCCCGACTCTGCCATCTGCAGCAGGTGGAGGTGGTCTCCTGAAGGGAAATATACCTGTTATTCTTTTGGCAAAAGGGGATAGGAACGCCCATCTTAAGGCTTCTTTGAATAGAGGTTGCTAATAGGGTTAAATTTATGATGTACCGCCTATAATGGGATAATATCCGTGTCTGGTTGGTGTATGGTGGTGTCTGCTCTAAAAAGCCTCAAAATTCCGCTAAAAGTAAAAAAAGAATTTGAAATGGGGAATAATTTTTTTCTTCAGGGACATTTCCATGACGCACGTATCTACTATGATCGTGCGATCGCAGTTGATTCGGACTGCACGCCTGCATGGATTGCCCGTGGCCATACACTTGCTGCACTGAACCTGCTGGATGATGCGCTTGCATCCTTTGAAAAAGCGCTCGAACTTGATCCAAAAAATGCCGATGCATGGACAAACCATGGTGTCCTGGCAAGCAGACTTGGTCGCCTGGAAGAGGCCTTCGCATCCTATCAACAGGCGCTCACTCAGAACCCCCGTCATAGTGACGGATGGTACAACCACGGCATACTTTGTGAGGAGTGTGGCATGATCCGTGATGCACTCATGAGTTATGACTCAGCTCTTGCCGCCAATTCCAAAAACCCGCAGATCTGGTATAGCCGGGGAACAGCTTTTGCCAGGTGCGGACTCTTTGAGGAAGCCCTTGCCTCACTGGATAATGCCATTGCAATTGACCCGGCATATGCCTCCGCATGGAATAACCGGGGTATTGTTCTTGGACTGATGGGGCGTGATAATGAGGCAACCGCTGCTTTCAGGGAGTCAATCGCTCTTGATCCGGATCAAAGCGAGGTATGGAACAATCATGGTATACTGCTTGTGAAAACAGGGGACCGTGAAGGTGCAGCTTTTGCTTTTGAACATGCTCTTCGTCTCGATCCGGAGAATGCCGAAGCAGCAGAAAACCAGAGACTCTTACGCGATGCTCATAAAACGGGTGCTGTTACCGGACCCGATGATGACGCAGTCGTCATATGTGAACCAGCGGCAAAGAGGGATGTGGGTGTTTTTTCTCAATCAGGTCACCTGCACTCCTGAACTCAGAATACTTTTTTTGATCTGCCAGAGCTTTTGGTAAACCTGATCCCGGGTACACCTGATTCAGGCTTTTTGTGCCACCTGGATAACGAAATCAGGCTCGTAGGGATCGAATCTCTCCTGGAAATCACCAAAGGTTCTGATGTTGGAAAATCCTGATTTTTTCAGGTAACCGGTTAATACCTGCTGCCTGATTGGGTGCATGGTCAGGTGATACTTCTCATTCTCACTGAATTTGTACTGGAACTGGACCATGGTGTCATGGAGCTCAACAGGCTGGATCTCAACCTGGTTGCCACAATAGTAATACTGGTGTTTACTCGAATAGCCTTTATCAAGGATACGGTCATAATTTCTCTGGTCAACGACAAATATACCGCCTTTTTTCAGCACCTTGAAAACTTCCCTGATCGTTTTGAGGTAAAACTCCTTCTCAAAGAGATGAGTCAGGGCATTCCCAAGGCAGATAACCGCATCATACTGTTTGTGTATGCTGTGTGTCAGGGACAGCCAGTCGGCTTTTTGTATGGTGAGATCGACGTCGTGCTTTTCTGCATTCGCATACGTCTCTGCCAGCATCGCATCTGAACCATCCGCTGCATCAACATTGAAGCCTTCTTGTGCAAGGTGGATTGCATGGAAACCTGTACCGCATGCCATATCCAGCACATCACAAACCCCATACTCCCGTAAGAGGTTTTCAAAGAACCCGTCTTCACTTTCTTTCCGAACATCCCAGTTTACTATCTCATCCCATCTGTTGGACAGTCCACTGGCATATTCTTCTTTAAATTTTTCTTTGAGGTTTTCCCCCGAAAAATCGGTTTTTAAAATGTCTGTTGTGTCATTCATACTATCTACCATCCTCCATCTGATTCATTGATCAGATAGTATGTGACTCCGAAGGTTCACCTTGTTCAACCAAGTAATTTTCTCTACTACCTTTATATGTTATGAAATAATTCCTGAAATTGTACAAATACAAAATTAAAGGAAAAATTCTACTTTGAACAGTATGAGGCTATGTATGAAACCTCAGAACGCTGGCTTCCCTATCCTATACCTTAAATATTCTAACGTCCATATACGTACCGGTGCTTTCCACTATGAGGGATTGCTTTATTTGTTAATAGCCCACGCATTTTAGATACCACCTTGCGTGACGGGGAACAGACCCCCGGTGTATCGCTGAAACCCGATGATAAACTGAATGTCGCAACACTTCTTTCAGATATCGGCGTTCATGTCATCGAGGTAGGATCCGCAGCTGCATCTGAAGGAGAACGGGAATCTCTCCGCCTGATATCTGATGCCGGACTCACATCCGAGATCTGCACGTTTGTCAGGGGAGTGAAGCTTGACATCGACTATGCCGCAGACTATGGTGCTGATTCTGTCCACCTGGTCATACCGGTCTCTGATCTGCATATCGAGAAGAAGCTGCAGAAGGACAGGGACTATGTCCTGAAGATGGCCTGGGATTCTGTTGAATATGCAAAAGATCGCGGCCTGATCGTTGAACTCTCAGGAGAAGACGCCTCGCGTGCCGATCAGTCCTATCTCCACGGGCTCTATGCAGGCGGTATTGAACGGGGAGCAGATCGGATCTGTTTCTGTGACACCGTTGGTGTACTCACTCCTGAACGTGCAGGTGAGATCATACCGCCACTTGCAGAGCTCGCCCCACTCTCCATCCACTGCCACAATGATCTCGGGCTTGGCCTTGCCACCACACTCTCGGCACTGAAGTCGGGTGCATCATCTGCTCATGTGACCGTAAACGGCCTTGGGGAGAGAGCGGGGAATACCCCGCTTGAAGAGCTCGTCATGGCACTTGAGGTATTGTATGGAGTAAAGACGGGCATCCGATCTGAAGAGATCTACCATCTCTCAACAGTCGTCTCCCGTCTCACCCGCGTGCCACTGCCAACAAACAAGGCAATCGTTGGCGAGATGGCTTTCACCCACGAGAGCGGCATCCATGCCCATGGCATGCTCCGGGATACTGCAACATACGAGCCGATTACCCCGGAGCTTGTTGGACGAAGGCGTCGCATCCTGCTTGGCAAACATTCCGGTTCGGCATCGGTTGAGGCAGCACTTTCCGAGATGGGATACGTGACAGAGCCGCGTCAGCTGCAGGAGATCGTCTTGCGTGTCAAACAGCTCGGCGATGAAGGAAAACGGGTTACCGACTCGGATCTGCATGCGATTGCCGAAGCGGTGCTTGACATATCCTGTGAGCCTGTGATCAGGATGAAACAGTTTACAACGGTCTCTGGAAACAGTGTCATGCCGACGGCATCCGTCACCCTCACTGTACAGGGTGAGGATATTACCCAGGCGTCAACTGGTGCAGGTCCGGTGGATGCGGTCATCCTGGCACTCCGGAAGGCGGTACAGGATGTCGGTGACATCACGCTTGAGGAGTATCATGTCGATGCCATCTATGGCGGCACAGATGCACTTGTTGACGTCACTGTTAAGTTAAAGAAGGACGGAGAAATAATCACATCCCGCGGTGCCAGGACTGATATCATCATGGCATCTGTTGAAGCTATGATATCCGGAATGAACAGATTATTGAGGAGTTGAGATGAAAACCGGGGCAAAAATACTGGTTGAAGGGTTATTGAAGCAGGGAGTGACGACTATTTTTGGATACCCCGGTGGTGTCGTACTCCCCATCTACGATGAACTGTACGATTCCCCGCTGCAACATATCCTGGTGCGGCACGAACAGGCCGCAGCGCATGCAGCTGACGGGTATGCACGGGCTTCCGGCAAAACAGGGGTATGCCTTGCGACATCAGGGCCTGGCGCATGCAACCTGGTAACAGGTATAGCAACAGCCTACATGGACTCTGTCCCGATGGTGGCCTTAACCGGACAGGTACCAACTGCAATGCTCGGAAACGATGCCTTTCAGGAGTCTGACATCACCGGTATCACAATGCCGATCACCAAGCACAGTTACCTGGTGAAAAAGGCTGAAGATATCGATAGTACGCTCGGCGAGGCATTCCATATAGCCGGAACCGGACGGCAGGGCCCGGTCTTAATCGATCTTCCAAAGGATGTCGTCACAAATGTTGCGCCGGATCCTGGTCCGCAGGCCGCGATCTCTCTCCGGGGATATCATCCGACATTCAAAGGAAATCTCCGCCAGATCGAGAAGGCAATCGCACTGATCTCTGAAGCCGAGCGACCTGTCATCTATGCGGGAGGCGGTGTGATTGCTTCAGATGCATCAGCGGAGCTGATCCGGCTGGCCGAACAGACACTCATTCCGGTGACGACGACACTGATGGGTATCGGTGCGATCCCTGGGGATCATCCTCTCAACCTTGGCATGCTCGGGATGCATGGGACACGGTATGCAAATTATGCCGTGACCGAATGTGATCTCTTACTTGCTATTGGTGCACGTTTCGATGACCGGGTAACCGGCAGAATACAGTCGTTTGCCCCGAATGCAAGGATTATTCATATCGATATCGATCCCGCGGAGATCGGAAAGAACAAGCAGATCGATGTTCCGATCGTCGGGGATTCAAAGATGGTTCTCTCCTGCATACTCGATCGGATCTCTTCGCAAAAGGCCAGAACTGCCTGGAACGAGAAGATCGGGAACTGGAAGGCGCAGCATCCGCTCTCAATCCCCGATGACGGCCTGCTACGACCCCAGCTGGTCATCAAAACCCTCTCCGATCTGCTCAATGGTGAGGGTGTCATCGTCTCTGAGGTCGGCCAGAACCAGATGTGGACTGCCCAGCAGTTCTGCTTTAAACATCCCCGGACATGGATCACCTCAGGTGGTCTTGGCACAATGGGGTATGGTCTCCCTGCCGCAATGGGTGCCCATTTTGCCCGTCCTGACCTCCCGGTCTTTGATATCGCAGGAGACGGGAGCATCCAGATGAATATCCAGGAATTTGGAACGGTTGCCCAGTACGATATCCCGGTGAAGGTTGTCATCCTGAACAATATGTACCTTGGAATGGTCCGGCAGTGGCAGGAACTCTTCTATGATCGCCGCTATTCCTATACAGAACTGCCGTCTGTTGACTTCGTCGGTATCGCAAAAGCATATGGAATCGATGGCATGCGTGTTGATTCGGCAGATGGTGTCAGGGAGGCGCTTACCTCTGCTATTGATACTGATGGTCCGTTTGTCCTTGACTTCCGGATTCACCGGGAGGAGAATGTCTTCCCGATGGTGCCTGCCGGTGCTGCAATCAACGAGATGATCGGAGGGCAGAACAAATGAAGATCCATACACTCTCTGTTCTTGTTGAGAACAAATCTGGTGTCCTCTCCAGGGTTGCCGGCATGTTCTCACGCCGTGGGTTCAATATCGAGAGCCTGGCTGTCGGGACATGTGAGATGCCTGAGATGAGCAGGATCACAATCACCGTCAATGGGGACGATGTCCAGCTTGAACAGGTGAAGAAGCAGCTGAACAAGCTTATTGATGTCATCAAGGTCTCAGATATCACCTACCGTGAGCATGTCAGGCGCGAACTTGCCCTCATCAAGGTGGCGGCAAATCCCGGCAGCTCCCGTGCCGAGGTGATGCAGATCGCAGATATCTTCCGCGCCCAGATCATCGATGTGGGTTCAAAAACCCTTGTTCTCCAGGTTGTTGGCGATCCGGAAAAGATCGATGCGCTTGAGAAGCTCCTCAGGCAGTACGGGGTCAAAGAGCTTGTCAGAACAGGTACAGTTGCTGTTCTCCGTGGTATAAAGACCACTGCAGGCGAATAACAACTTCTTTTCATCTTTTCTGACCCTGCTTTGGGCAGGCCACGCCTCTGTATCACAGGATACAATTCTCTTCATTCAGGGATCTCCCTCTGCTGCATGTATCTGGGAGCGCGATCGAGCATGTTATATGTTAGCATGGTACACATTATCACTATATGCTATTTGGACTGCCTGAACAAACGGTAATCTCTGTTGCCGTGGTTATTCTGATTATCATCGTCCTGCTCGTCATCTGGGCGCTCCGTTTTCCGGAGGATGACTGATTATGGCTGACATGCTCACTGTCGGGATAATTACGCTCTACTTTCTCCTGCTGATCGGAATTGGTGCCTGGGCATCAAAGAAGATCATGAATACAGAAGATTATATTATCGCAGGGCGATCCCTTGGCTTCTGGGTTTTTACCATCCTGATGGTTGCGTCCATCTGCAGTGGCATGACGCTTCTTGGTGTTTCAGGCCTTGGTTTTGCAGCCGGATGGCCGACAATCTGGGAACAGATCTTTGTTCCGGCTGCAGCGGCGTTCTGCATCACGGTCTTTGGCATGAAACTCCATACTGTCGGCCGTGAAAATGGGTATATGACGCTCCAGGATTATTTTGCCCACAGGTTTGAGAGTACAACACACCTTCGAGGGCTGTCTGCACTTGCAGGTATTGTTGTCTCTATCATCTACCTGGTCGGCCAGTATACTGCTATCAGTATCGTCCTTGTCTGGCTCTTTGGCATCCCTCACTGGCAGGCATTAATCATTTCCGGGGTTATCATCACCGCATATACCGTCGTCGGCGGACTCTATGCAGTCTCGTGGACGACACTTATCCAGGGGGTGATATTAATCGCAGGTGTAGTACTTATTGCACCATTCTTAATAGCAAAGGCCGGAGGATTAACCCATATAAACACCGTCCTTGCCGGAATCGACCCAAACTTCGTCGAGCCGTATTTCCCCTCTCCTGTCTATGCAGGCTATGCTTTTGCAACGCCGGAGTTCCTCTTCTCGTTTGGTATTCTCCTGATGGTTGGACTTGCCTGCGCCCCGCATGTCATCAATAATGTCCTTGCCGCACGGGAGACCCGGTACTTCAAATGGGCTCCCCTTGTTGCATTTCTCATCTATCTCGTGGTGATGCTCCTTGTCAAGTTTGTCGGATTTGCTGTCCGCGTCCTTGTCGAGGAGGGGCATGTTGTCCTGCCCGATGTTGTCAACAGGGGTGATTTTGCCTTTATCGTCGGTGTTGAGTATGTGGCACCCAATGTCTTAATCTGGGCGTTCTTTGCTGTCATTGTGCTTGCTGCAGTGATGTCAACCACTGACAGGCTAATGCTCACAATCGGAACGATGTTCTCCTGGGATATCTTCAAAAATATAATTAAACGGGATGCGCCTGACAAAACCGTGCTCAGGGTTTCACGGATCTCTGTCTTCCTTGCAGCGGCCATCTCACTTATCCTTGCGATCAATCCGCCGGAGATGCTTGCCTGGCTGATCTGGATGGGTATCGGGGTGATGCTCTCAACATTTGCCGTCCCGATCCTTGCTGGCCTTTACTGGAGGGGAGCAACAACAAAAGGTGCCCTTGCAGCGATGGGTACAGGGCTTATCGGATCCGGGATATTTGGGTACTATCACCAGTTTGTCAGCACACTGCCGGTACATTTCAGCCTCTACTCGGTAACGCTTGCATTGATTGCGATGATTGCTGTGAGTCTCGTAACAACCAAAAACAGCCCACAGGTACTTGATGAAACAAATTCCGGGTGGTATATCTTCAGGAAAAAGTAAATCCGGGATCACCCTCAAGTGGAGGGGAATCGGAATACTTATTTTTCATCACACCATTCACACAACCATAACGTGAGCCGGGTGTTGTTATAAAGGACGATCGACTATCTCCCTCCATCTCTTTCCGATGGCTGCTCTTTGGACTGATATTGCTCATCATCCTTGCCATGACAGGGATGGTTCTCCATTTTAACTACTATCAGACCAAAACTCATCTGGAAGCCGACGTGCAAAAATTCCAGGAGAACACCGAATTCAGTCTTCTCCAGTCGATGAGTCTCGTGGATCACGGGCTCCTGCTCTTTGATCAGTCCCTTGATCATAAGCTCAGGGAGCCGATGGATCTCTTCCTCCTTGCATATGAAGAGAGTGGGGGAGATCCCGGCAGAATCGATCTTGAAGCCCTGAAAACCTCCTTTGGCGAGGGGTATGAACTCTACATCATCAATTCTGAAGGCGTTATCGAATATACCACCTATCCTCCGGATCTCCTCCTAGACTTCTCAGAAGTCCCGTGGTTCTTCGATCACTTAACAGATATCAGGGAAGGTGGCGTCTATGTCTCTGATCGGCTGACCTTTGATCTCGCAACCGGCATTGACAGAAAATTTGTCTATCATCCAACAGAGGATGAACGGTATGTCCTTGAGATCAGCTATAGGGATGACACAATCGATGAGATCCGCGCCAGTCTCCGGTATACGGATCTGGCAGCAGAGATTGTGGAGATGAATCCGTACCTGACAGGCGTTCGGATATTTGACATATTTGGAGACGAGGTGGGGAACTCTTCCTATGTACCTCTCGACTGGAGAAATGAGATTCTGGACGAGGTCCGGAGCGATGGAGAACCAATCCAGCTATCTTCTCCCGAGGGGAACATGTATTCACGCTACATCTATCCGGACTTTACCCCGCATGGCAGTCCGGCAATGATGAACCTGGTTGCAGAACTGACCTATACGACTGAACCAATAGAGCAGAAGCTCAATTACCTGTTCCGGACTCACCTCTTCTTTGGGGGGATTTTGGTGCTCATCTTTGGCCTCCTGGCATTTGTTGCGACCTCCAGGTTAACCCGCCCTATTGATCGCCTGATCAATGATACAGACAGAATCGCAGGTGGCGATCTCAATCACCAGATCGCTCCTTCACGCCTTCCGGAACTCAGGTCGCTCTCCCTCTCTCTCCAGCAGATGATCGACCGGTTGAAGGGCATGATGGAACAGCTTCAGGCATCAGAAGAGGAGCTGAAGGTGCAGAATGAAGAGCTTGAGCAGAGGGTCGAAGATCGGACGAGAGAACTGAGCGTGGCACTTGCGGAGCAGAAAAGGAACTCAGGAGCACTCCATATGGCCAACACGAAGCTCCATCTCCTGACGAGTGTCACCCGCCATGATATCCAGAACAAGCTCCTGGCGCTCCGCGGCTATATTGATATCGCCCTTGAATCAAATCCGGATCCCACAACGTCAACAATCCTGAAGGAAGCGGGTGAAACAGCCGCCGCTATTGGGGATCATATCGCCTTTACCGCTCTGTATGAAAAAATCGGTCTTGATGAGCCACAGTGGATTCCTCTGCAGGGGCTCCTGAAAGGGCTTGTAAAAGGGCCGGTTACACTGGTAAACGAATGTGCTGACTTCTCCATCTATGCTGACCCGATGGTGGAACTGGTCTTCTCAAACCTGATGGACAACACGCTCCGACATGCACACGAGGCAACCCGGGTTACTCTCAGCTGTAAGGAGACCGAATCCGGCCTTACCATTATCTGGGAGGATGACGGCCCGGGTGTCCGGGATGACTTGAAAGAGAAGATATTCGAGCGTGGCGTTGGTAACAATACCGGCTTTGGCCTGTTTTTAGCACGGGAGATCCTTGGGATCACCAACATCCCGATTCGGGAAACCGGCGTCGAGGGTGAGGGCGCACGGTTTGAGATACTGGTTCCAAACGACTCGTTCAGAATGAATGATAAGTGACGGCTGATCAGAAAAAGGCCGTCTCTCTCTCTCTCTCTCTCTCTCTCTCTCTCTTTTTCCTTACTATATAGATCAGAAAAGGAATACTTATGCTTCCCCGGAGCATGCTATCATATGAATTGAGTATGGTGGGTAAACGATGAAGATAGATACGCCATCCCCTTCACTTTCATTCCGATGGCTGCTCTTTGTTGTAATTCTTGTTCTCATCCTTGTTACCACCGGGGCAGTGCTGGCTGCCAATTACCAGTCATCAACAGCCACGCTTGAGGACAACCGCCAGACACTCCAGGAGAACACCGAATATACCCTTATCCAGTCAATGGAGCTTGTGGATCGCGGACTTCACCTCTTTGATCACTCCCTTGATTATAAGCTGAAAGAGCCGATGGACCGGTTTCTCATGGCATACGAGGAGAGCGGGGGCGATCCCGGAAAAATCGATCTCAAAGGGCTAAAAGCTGATCTGGGCGAAGAATATGAACTCTATATTATCAATGACGCAGGTGTTGTTGAGTACACGACATACCCTCCCGATCACCTCATGGATTTTTCCATATACCCGCAGTTTTTCAGCCGCCTGACATCTATCCGGGAAGGCAACATCTATGTCACCGACAGGATCACAACAGAGATACAGACCGGAGAACTCCGGAAATTTGTCTATCACCCGACACCAGATAATCGCTATATCCTTGAGATTGGTTATATGAGCGATGAGGTGAGAGATCTGCGCCTGGGTCTCCGGTATACGGAAATCAAACAGCCAGTCCTTGAGATGAACCCGTATCTCACCTCGATCCGTATCTATAATTTTCTTGGAGAGGAAGTTGGAAACTCGTCCTATGCCCCTCTGGACGCTCGCACCCGGATCATCACCAGTGTGCTTGAGACCGGGGAGACTGTTGTACATGAGGACCCAACAACCGGCTCATATACCCGTTTCATCTTTGTTGATCTCTCGGGCATCGGCAACCCCCCTGAGATGAACCTGGTTGCAGAACTTGCGTATACGAGAGAGCCGATCCAGAAGGAACTTGCTCATCTCCTTGCAACCCACCTTGGAATTGCAATAGTGGCGGTTCTTTTTGGCGGCATCCTGGCATACGGTGTTACAAACCGCCTGGCACGCCCGATACATCGCCTGGTTGATGATACAGACAGAATCGCAGGCGGTGACCTCGACCACCCGATCACCCCATCGCGCCTGCCGGAACTCAGGTCACTCTCCTTCTCTCTCCAGTCTATGGTTACGCATCTGAAGGAGATGATGCAGCGGCTTTCTGCATCTGAAGAGGCACTGAAAGCAAAGAACGAGGAGCTGGAGGATACCGTACTGGAGCGGACGAGTGAACTGAGCGACGCCCACGCACAGGCCAACTTCTACCTTGATATCATCACGCACGATATCCAGAACACAAACCATACCGCCCAGCTCGCTCTTGCTCTCCTTGAGGAAGAGGTTCGTGGGTCAACTGATGTTTATATTCCCCAGATCCGGGCGTCTCTTCAGAAGAGTGATGCGATCATCAGCCGTGTATCAACCCTGAGAGAGATCCAGGAGAGAGATGAAGCTCTTCAGCCGATCCATATTGCCCCTCTGCTCAGGAGCGAGGCAGATACCCACCCGGAGATTTCACTCTCGATGGATGACGAGGATCCCGTTGTGCTGGCTGATCCACTCATCTCACAGGCTTTTGCCAATCTCATCGACAATAGCCTCAAGTTCGGTGGCGATGGAGTTGCCATTTGGATCTCGGTTACCGGAAGAGACGACTGGGTCATGATCCAAATCGATGATACCGGCCCCGGGATCCCGGATAGTCATAAAAACGAGATCTTTGGCCGATATACGCGGGGCAGTTCATGGATCCGGGGGAAAGGGCTTGGCCTCTTTATTGTGAAGACCCTGATCGTGGACCGGTATGGGGGCTCCATCCGGGTGGAGGATCGCGTGCCCGGAGACTATACACAGGGGCTCTCGTTTATCATCACCCTGAAGAAGGGTTAGCGGGAGATGAGAATCGTCTTCTCCTCTGTGTAGGCATCGACAAACGAGCGGCCATTCTCCCTCCCGATCCCGCTCTCTTTCACCCCGCCAAACGGTACTTCCGGCGGGAGCTTCATATGCTGGTTGATCCAGACTATTCCCGCTTCAAGCTCATCTGCAGCAACCCGGGCTGATCTCATATCACGTGTCCAGATAGAGGCGCCGAGGCCATAACTGGTGTTATTGGCGATCTGCAACGCATCGTCGAGATCCGCTGCCCGGATCACCGGGATGACAGGCCCAAAGATCTCCTCA
Organism: Methanocalculus natronophilus; assembly: GCF_038751955.1. Lineage (NCBI taxonomy): Archaea > Methanobacteriati > Methanobacteriota > Methanomicrobia > Methanomicrobiales > Methanocalculaceae > Methanocalculus > Methanocalculus natronophilus. The sequence continues at coordinate 23,142 of NZ_JBCEXH010000011.1, forward strand.
CGAAGCACTTTTTCGTCTCCTCCACACCCAGTTGCAAGGACTGGCGGGTGGAAGAATCCTGCATCATGCAGCCCGTCAGGCAGTTTCCCCCAGGTTATCTGTGCCCCTTCGTCAGCCAGGAGGCTGACAGCATCCTCTACCCCTGCCAGTCCCTCTGCATTATTGAGTGGCCCTATCATCGATTGGGAACTGGTTGGATCTCCGGCAGCAACCCCCTGCACCCTCTCCTCAAGCCGGGCACAGAAGGCATCATAGACCTCGGGGAGGACGATCATGCGTTTTGGAGAGGTGCAGATCTGGCCGCAGTTGTACATGCGGAGCGCAAGTGCCGCATCTGCAACAGCAGCCGGTTCCACATCAGAACAGACGATCATCGGATCATTTCCGCCGAGTTCAAGGGTGAGCCGCTTCATCGATTCCGATGCGGCACGAGCCACCTGGTGGCCGGTTTCGATACCCCCGGTAAACGAGATCTTCGCAATGCCCCGGTGCCGTGCGAGGGGATCGCCGACTGCCTCCCCGCCACCGGTAATGATATTGAGCACCCCCGGTGGAAGACCCGATCGCTGCATCATCTCACCCAGTGCAAGGACAGCCATTGGTGCCTGGATGGACGGCTTCAGAACCAGCGTGTTCCCTGTCACGAGGGCGGCACCGATCTTCCATGAGGCGATTAAAATCGGCATATTCCATGGTATAATGGCGCCGCATACCCCAAGCGGCTTTCTCTGCACAATTCCGTCGCCATATCGCGGCATCTGATCTATATATCCGGCATTGACAAGTGATGCAGATCCCGCATAGTACTCAAACACCGCCGCAGCACCGAGAACCTCATCTTTTGCCTCGCGGAGTGGTTTTCCCTGTTCTGTTGTCAGGATCAGGGCGAGGCGGTCAGCCTCCCGCCTGATCTGCCCGGCTGAGCGGAAGAGGACAATACCCCTGTGGGTGGGGAGCAGGTCTGCCCATCCCCGGAATGCCTCCTCAGCTGCAGACACTGCCCTCTCCAGGTCCTCTTTCTTTCCGGCAGGCACTTCGCCGCATTCCGTCCCGTTTGCGGGATTATTGATCCGGATGCGCTCTTCTGAGACAGATTCGACATATGAATCGCCAATCATCATCTGCATATCGCACTCACAACTCCTCTCAGGTATATCTCTTGTACCAGACTACTATCAATTATATCCATCATCCATATGGTTGCTTCCAGTACAGATTGCAATTTTGACTGGAAGATGGCTTCCGTGTATCTCCCTGTTCACACCTGTGACATCTGCAGCAGAAACTCCCGGGAGATTAATTCCATCTCTCTTATCATGCCGGATGAGGTGGGTGATAAGAGAAATATTTATCTCTTTATGTGATGTATATATAACTTAGAGTTATGTAAAAGTAACTTTATGAGAGGTATTGATAGTATGAATCAGACCACGTTGAAAAAGAACCCTATACGACTGCTGGGTCTTCTTGGATTCCTGGGTCTACTGGGCCTGGTAACGGGAAATGCTGGATTTTATGGATATTTTGGCTTTTTCGCCTTCTTTGCAGCCATTGGTAAATCCGATGAACTGCTCCATATGAATCTTGCGCGGGCGGGATACAACGCCTTCATCGTCTCCATACTGGGAGTTTCAGCTGCAATGGCTATCCTTGCAATGACCCGGTCCCTGGAAATAGCGGCACTCTTCTTTGCCGGTATCTTCATCGCACAGATACTGACGTTTCTCTTCTCGTTTTATCTCTATGAATGGAAGGGAGATCCGGCGTGACCATGAAGATAAAAACACGGATGAAGGAGCTTCGTGCACGCCACAACCTGACCCAGGAGCAGCTCGCAGAGATGGTGGATGTCCGGAGGGAGACGATAGGCCATATCGAGAATGGAAAGTACAACCTCTCCCTTCTTCTTGCCTACCGGATCTCACGTGCACTGCAGAGTACAATCGAAGAGGTCTTTCTCTTCGATGAGGATGACTAGAGAACGAAACCTTCCAGGAATATTCCGCCGCCAGGCTCCGGGGCGTGCTCCTGGAGCGAAGGTTAAGGGATGATGACGCCCCAGATTACCTGGAGCATGGAGAGAAAGCATTCCTTCATTGCCAGGATGCCTGATGAGCCCGGTTCTCTGTTGAAAGCAGCTGGTATCATCAGGCAGCAGAATGGCAATATAAACCGCATACAGTTTGACCGGAGGATCGACAAGAATACGGTCTTCTTCGAGATGACGGCAACTGAAGGCCAGTATGAGCAGATCAGGCAGGAGCTTCTGGATATCGGCTATCTTCAATCCACAATCCCCCCGATCAACATCCTGCTCCTGCACATCTACCTCCCGATACCCCACCAGCCCGGTGCGCTCTATGATGTACTGACCACCATCGGGCAGGCAGGTGCCGATGTTGCGGAAATCGACTTTGACGACACCGGCAAAAACCCGGATCGCCTGACGCTCAGGCTCAATGTTGTTGACTCCCCGCGTGTCGGGGAGGTGATTGATGCCATCAAGAGCAGGTACCGGCTGGAGATCCTTGCGTACGATCAACTCGGAGAAGCCCTGGACGAGACCATATTCTACATCTGCTTTGCCCAGAAGATACGTCCCTTCATTGGTGAGGCAAATGATGAATTCCTCCTCTCGCTCCTTGGGGATCTCAATCATGTCGTTCAGGAGCTGACAAACAGGGGAGAGAACCCACGGGACGTCTTTGACAGCATCTACCGTATCGGGACATTCCTCTCCCGGACGACAGGTGATGGCTTCTATGCCGATTACCAGGAGCTGTCACTGCCAGGTGATGCCCACCTCGTCTGCATCCAGCCCCCGGGTGGTGGAAACGTCTTTCTCTTCTCTGCTGGTGCCAGGCGGATGATGGTAGATACCGGCTATGGGATCTATCATGAGGATCTCGATCATATGCTCCATCATATCGGGTTGCACGGCTTTGGAGACCTTTTTCGGATCGTCTGCACACACGCAGATGCTGATCACTGTGGGGGTGCAGGATTCTTCAGCATGGGAACTCATCTTCACGAGGGAACAGCGGCAATCATCGACTGTAATAACCGGGGATATGGATCCCAAAGCGAACACCTGATCCTCGAATCGGTGTATACAGAGATGATCAACCTCTTCTCGAACTGCACGCCTCCAAAAAACCGTCTTCTCTTCCCTTCAGAAATCCTCGGTTACCGCCGTATCTTCCCGATCATCGATACATTCCAAATCGGAGATCACCACGTTGAGGTGCTCGAAAGCCTCGGCGGCCATATCCATGGCCAGGTATTTCTGCTTGTACCCGATCTGGGTCTCCTCTTCACTGCTGACGCCCTGATGAATTTCAGGAGCCTGACTCCGGATCGTCAGGAATATAACTCTCTTGCGGATTTCCTTGTCACTTCAGTCAATGTCGACTCGGATCTTGCCCGGACTGAACGCCATGAACTGATGGCGCTTGCAGGGGAGATCGATAGTGCCATGATGGAGAAGGGAGGCAGGTGCCTCGTCTGCGGGGGCCATGGTGCAGTCTCGGTCATTCTGAATGGAAGCCTTGTCCCAGTCGGCTCAGTCATGCAGTACCGCCATCCTGGATAAGGCTTTTTTATTCTGGATGTGATGGTTATACCATGGCATCCCCTATTCTGGCAGTCATACTGTCATTTTTCATACCGGGGCTTGGACAATTCTATACGGGACAATTTCTCAAAGCAATTGCCCTCTTTATCCTGGCAGTGATCTTTGCACTTCTTTCGTCTGTGATCATCGGTATCCCCCTCTACATCATCGTCTGGGTCTACAGCATGTATGATGCATACGTGGTTGCTAAGGAGCATTGAGATGAACGGCGCACCTATCCTCATTCTGCTCATCACCGAGTTTATTGCGGTGGTCTTCATTGCTCTTGGCTACTTTATCAAGATCCGGAAGATGACAAACCTGATTGCGGGATTTGATCCCAAAAAATGCCGTGATCCCGATGGACTTATAGCCTGGGTTGGCAACAGTCTCCTTGCGCTTGGGATAGGAGCAGGACTGTTATTTGTGATAATGTGGCTCTTTCCACTCTATTCGGTGCTTCTTTTCCTTGTCTATATGGCAGGCGTCATCCCGGTTGCAGCCATTATCGTTGCAGTGGGTGCAAGAAAGTTTGATGCTGAGTAAAATCAGGTGGAGCTGAATTTCTCAAGCTCCATCTCCCGCAGTTCCTTTCTTTTAATCTTTCCTGATATCGTCTTTGGGAGATCGGGGACAAACTCAACTACCCGTGGATATTTGTATGGGGCTGTCACATGCTTCACATAGGTCTGAATTTCACGGACAAGCTTGTCTGAAGGCTCATACCCATCATTTAGAATCACAAATGCCTTGACAATAGTCCCCCGGATACGGTCAGGCACACCAATAACCGCAGACTCCTTGACACCCGGATGCTCAAGGAGTGCCGACTCCACCTCAAAAGGCCCAATCCGGTACCCTGAGCTCTTGATCACATCGTCATCACGGCCAACAAACCAGAAGTACCCGTCCTCATCCATCATTGCCTTGTCTCCGGTATAGTAAAATCCGTTGACAAAGACCTCGTCTGTTGCCTCCTGGTTCTCAAGGTATCCGCGGAAGAGTCCGATGGGGCGGGGTTCTGTTTTAATTGCTATTGTTCCGATCTCACCTGGTAAAACAGGCTTATAGTTCTCGTCATGGAGCTCGATATCCCATCCGGGTGCAGGCCTGCCAATTGACCCTGGTTTTGGCTCCATGCAGGGGAATGTGCCGATACAGAGGACCGTCTCGGTCTGGCCGTACCCCTCATAGATCGTCACGCCGGTTGCCTCTTTCCAGACCTTGATCACTTCCGGATTCAGGGCTTCACCTGCACTGACGCAATGGCGGAGTTCAGAGAGATCAAATGCATCAAGATCAGCCAGGATGAGCATCCTGAAGATCGTTGGTGGAGCACAGAAGGTGGTGATCTCGTACTTCTCGAGCAGGGGGATGATCTCGGTGGGGTTGAATTTTGTCCTGATATCGTAAACAAAATTACAGGCTCCGCAGATCCACGGGCCAAAGAACTTCCCCCAGGCAGACTTTGCCCAGCCGGTATCAGCAAGCGTGAAATGCAGATCATTCTCTCTCAGATCATACCAGTATTCTCCGGTGATACGGTGTCCAAGAGGATAGCTGTGGTCCTGAACCACCATCTTCGGCTCTCCCGTTGTTCCGGATGTGAAAAAGATCACCATCGGATCTGTTGCCTTTGTCTTCTTTGTCTGAGAGAACGGGGCAAGACGATGGGACGCGGGAGCAGGATAATTCAGTTCCACCGGGTAGCTGATCCAGTCTGGCAGCTCACCGTCAACAACAAACCGGAGATCAAGTGAGGGGCAGTCCTCGCATATCTCGTCCACCTTCCAGGCATTCTCCATGTCAGTAATGACCATCCTGAACTTTCCGAGATTGACCCTGTATTTGAGATCTTGTGGGGTCAGCATCGTCGGGCACGGGCAGAAGACGACACCAAGCTTGATTGCGGCAAGCGCAAATGTCCACCATTCCGGTACTCTCGGGAGCATTAAAAGGACCCTGTCCCCTTTGCCGACATCCCGCTTGATGAGCATATTGGCAATCTGGTTGGAGAGGTTCATCAGTTGGCGGAATGTGTAGAACAACTCATCTCCATTCTGGTTCACCCAGATCATCGCCAGTTTGTTCCTGTCTCTCTCCGCCATCGCATCGATTGCGTCAAAACCGAAGTTATAATACTCCGGAATATCGATGGAATAGCCTGCATAGCCCTTTTCATAATCGGGCAGGTTTGGTTCCTGCTGCAACATGAACCTGACTATTGGTTATGACTCCTCTTGAACCAGATGGTTTTGTATCACCGCCTGTCAACAACCCGTTTTGGCCGCCCCTGAACCTTATAGAGTTCAAGTTCACCAGGTCCTGTGAAGTGGAAGAGTATTTCAAGGGTGCCATTTATATAGAGCTCCCTGAGATCGGGCTTGAAGCGGAAGAATGCCTTCCTGAAGGTCTCCTGGATCAGCTCTGCATCAAGGTGTGCGGGATCCCTGCATTCGAGGCTTACCCGCAGGATCGTTGAATCTGTCTCGCGCCCTCCATAGAGGAACGCCTCGTATTCGCCAGTGAGGTACTCCATATTCTCCTCCTGGAAGACCCCGCGTTCGATATCCACCCGGTTAAATGAGTATTCTTCGATCCAGAAACGCTCTCCCTCCCGCTCAGGTGTCTTGATCCGAACCGATGTCCGTCCGCAGGCACACCGCTCACGCGAAACGACTGCGGTTGCATCCTCAGTATCGTAATTGATGAGGAGTGTTCCACACCGCTCCCCGACAGGCAGGAGTTTCGTCAGGATGATCCTGCCGTATTCACCATCCGGAACAAAGGAATCCATCCGGGGGTTGTAGAGATCCATGTGGATTAAGTCTTCGGGGACATGAAGGCCGGCTTTTGCAACACATTCCCCGCACACCGTCCCCTCAGTACTTCCGTAGGTATTGTACACCTCACAGTCCCAGAGGGTACCGAGATATCTCCTTGATGCCTCGGCAAAACTCTCCCCGCCGACAACAAGACGCTCTATACCGGACTCTTTTGGATCAATCCCCTCGTTCTGGAGTCTTCTCGCCAGCCTGATCAGCTTGAAGACAGATCCGATCACGACAGTCGGTTTATAATTTTTGATAACCCTGATAGGAAAGGTACATTTCCCTTCAGGAATAATCGTGCTTCCTGTCCGCCGGGCGGCAAGCGTCATCATCGTCGCACCGACATTCATCCCGTAACTGGCACAGACGACAATCCGGTCACCTTTTGATATCCCATAGGATCGGAATATCCGCGCGTACTTCTCCGAATACCTGAGCCAGTCCTGCCAGGTGAGAAAGAACGACTTTGGCACGCCTGAGGTCCCGCTCGTCTCATGAATAGTATATACCTCGTCCATTCTCGAGGAGAGGAACCGAAACCCGTCTGTTATCGGTGGCTGGTTATTCCGAATCGTGCTCCCTGAAATGATTGGGAGCGTGAGGAGGTCCTCATGCTCCCTGATATCAGCGACATTGATGCCATGATCCTTAAACCAGTTCCGATAGAATGGCGAATGATCGTGTGCGTACCTGATTGTATACCTGACACGCTCATCAATGATCCCATCGAGATCTCCGCGTGGCATCGTCTCGATCGTCTCCCTGAAGTACCCAACCTGGCCCATAGAGAAAAGCATGGCAGCAGATGCAATAACCTTTCCCATTCTGACCATGCTGTCTGCACCTCGCAGATGATATCCTCTGAGCGGAGATTTTGCCCATACCCGGATCGTTAACCTTTTTCATCACACAGATGCGATCTCTACACACGAATGGCAACGCGGAAACGGATTACTCCTGCAATGCAACAGGTGGAGGATCTGAAGAGCCAGTACCCGGGATGCATCCTCTTTGTCAGAATGGGTGATTTCTACGAGACTTTTTATGAGGATGCCGAGATCTGTGCACGTGAGCTTGATATTATACTGACATCCCGATCATCAGATTCATCCGGAAAACCCATTCCACTCGCCGGTGTGCCATACCACGCTGCCGAGAACTATATCTCCCGCCTTGTCAGGCGTGGCCACCGCGTTGCCATCTGCGAACAGATTGAGGATCCGAAGAAGGCAAAAGGAGTGGTGAAACGGGATGTTGTCCGGGTTGTCACACCCGGATGTGCAATCGATCCCTCCATGATCGATGCACCAGATTCCAGGTACCTGATGGCTCTGCTCCCGGATCGGAAAGGAGAGGTCTTTGGTGTGGCAATGCTTGAGATTACCACCGGAGAATTCTCGGTAAAAACCATCCCAAAACCCGATGGACTCGCGGAGATTACATCTCTTGTTGCATCCCTGCGTCCTGCGGAGTGCCTGGTTCCTGAACGAACCGACCCCGGAATCAAAAGCCTCCTTGAAAACTACCGGGTTCTTGTTACCGAGCGGCATCCCGGTGATTTTGACCCTGATGAAGCAAACACCAGGCTCTGCCGCCATTTTGGTGTGGCAACCCTTGAGGGGTTTGGTATCAGCACCATGCCGCTTGCAGTTGGTGCTGCAGGTTCTGCCTTCTCATATGCTGTTGAAACCCAGAAGAATGCGCTTCCCCACCTGAATGGGATTGTTGTCCTGCAGGAATCTGGTGGAATGGTGCTTGATGCTGCAACCCAGCGCAACCTTGAGATTATCCGCTCGCTCCGCGGCGACAGGTCAGGCACGCTCCTTGCTGTCCTTGACCGGACGAAGACACCGATGGGAAAGCGGCAGCTGGCTGCTGAACTTGTCCAGCCAAAGACAACCATCAGGGATATCAATGATCGGCTTGACCTGGTGGAATGGTTCCTGAACAACCCACTGGAGAGAGCAGCAATTCTCGAGCTTCTCTCAGCATGTGGAGATATAGAACGGATATCGGGCCGGATAGCCTATGGCAATGCCTCTCCCCGTGACCTGGTTGAGCTTGCTGCCTCCCTCTCTTCCCTCCAGGGAATTGCGCAAGTCCAAAAAAGTGATTCTCCTCCCCTGTTTCGGCATCTTGCATCTGATATTGCTAATTTTGCGGAACTGATTGAACTCATCGACACCGCAATTGCCGATGATCCGCCACTTGTAATCAAAAACGGCGGGGTCATAGCTGATGGCTATGACGAAGAACTCGACTTGCTCAGGAAAACAGCAGGATCCGGGAGAGACTGGATTCTCTCTCTCCAGGAATCCGAACGTGAAAGGACCGGGATAAAATCCTTAAAGATCGCTTACAACCAGGTCTTTGGCTATTATATCGAGGTGACAAAAGCCAATCTCGGCCGTGTCCCTCCCGACTATGAGAGAAAGCAGACGACTGCATCAGGAGAGCGGTTCACGCTTCCGATCCTCCGTGAATATGAAACCGGGATAGCCACTGCAGATGAAAAAGCGCTTGCACGCGAGGCCGGACTCTTTCTGGAGATCATCAATACAATCCGGCCGGCTGTCCCAACACTTCAGACGGGGGCGAGGGCAGCAGGCACAATCGATCTCATCCTCTCCTTTGCAGGTGCAGCTGATCGGGGTGGCTATACCCGCCCCTCTCTCAATGAGGGATCAGACATTACCATCAGGGGCGGCCGCCACCCGGTTGTGGAAGAGACCGTACCTGAGGGGTATGTGCCAAATGATACGGATCTCTCCTGTTCAGGGGATCAGATTCTCATCCTCACAGGCGCAAATATGGCTGGAAAATCGACCTATATGCGATCTGTTGCCCTCATCTGTATCATGGCACAGGTGGGATCGTTTGTCCCGGCAGATGCTGCAGAGATTGGCATTCTGGATCGGATCTTCACCAGAGTCGGCGCATCTGATGACCTTGCAGGAGGCCAGAGCACTTTCATGGTTGAAATGGTGGAGCTGGCACATATTCTCCGTCATGCAACCGACCAGAGCCTGGTCATCCTCGATGAGATCGGGAGGGGTACCAGCACGGTGGATGGCTATAGTATCGCACGGGCAGTTGTTGAGTTTCTCCACGGGAAGCGATCACGCGGCCCAAGAACCCTCTTTGCGACCCACTTCCACCGGCTTGTCGAGATAGAATCCGATCTGAAACGTGTCAGGAATTACCACTTTGCGGTCCGCGAGACTGAATCAGAGATTACATTTCTGAGGAAACTCATTCCCGGCGCAACAGACCGTAGCTATGGAATTCATGTCGCACGTCTTGCCGGCGTGCCTGAGAAGGTACTTGCAAGGGCAAAGACCATACTCCATGACACACTCCATGAGGAGGAACGAAGAGAATCAGTTGGGCCAAGGCGCCCCCGGTATACCCAGCTCCTCATCTCGGATATCGGGGAATCCAATGGAGCAGAAAACCCGCTCATTGATGAATTACGAGCCCTTGATATCGATTCGATGAGCCCGATTGAAGCACTGAATGCCCTCTCGGATCTCAAAAAAAGAGCAGGTGAACAGCCACGTGACTGAATCCATAATCCATCTCCTTGATGAAGAGACTGTCTCCCATATTGCCGCGGGTGAAGTGGTTGAGCGGCCTGCATCTGTTGTCAAAGAGCTTGTCGAGAATGCAATAGATGCAGGCGCACTCAGAATACGCATTGCAGTCAAAAGTGACGGCTCCGCAGTCCGGCAGATCACTGTCACCGATGACGGCTGCGGCATGTCACCGGAAGACGCGACAACAGCCTTTCGCCAGCATGCCACAAGCAAGATCCGGCAGGCAGACGATCTCTTTGCGATTACCACACTTGGGTTTCGGGGCGAAGCGCTTGCAAGCATTGCCGCAGTATCTGAGATCACCCTCACGACACGCCGGGCAGATGATATTGCCGGTACACGGGTTACACTCTCAGGCGGCATGATTACGGGCTCATCTGAATCTGGTGCACCGCCAGGGACAACTATTGAGATACAAAGCCTCTTCTTTAACACGCCTGCGCGCAGGAAGTTCCTCCGCACCGTCTCAACAGAACTTGCCCATATCTTCGATCATGTGGAACGGATAGCACTCGCACATCCGGGGATCGCATTCCACCTCCTTCACCAGGATAAGGAGAAGTTCCACACATCAGGCCGTGGTGATATACTGGAGACGATCCAGGATCTCTTTGGTGCAGAGCGTGCTCGAAACCTGATCAGTCTTGATCCGATTCAGGGACATATCCCGGTATCCGGGTATGTCGCCTATCCTCTTCCTGGTCAGAGAAGCAGGCGATCCCTGTATATTTCCGTCAATGGACGCCAGATAGTCTCACAGCCTCTTATCCGTGCAATCAGGGAAGGGTTTGGGGTTTCCCTCCAGAAAGGCGAATACCCGTTTGCTGTACTTGACGTGAGAATCGATTCCAATGAACTAGATGTGAATGTCCATCCAACCAAGCGGGAGGTACGGTTCTCATCTGAGCGTCAGGTTACAGATTCTGTCAGGGAAACGGTAAAACGGGCGATTCTCCAGACAGATGGACTATTTCCGGCTGCACCCGCACAGGGGAAATCCAGTGCATCCTCAGTATCAGGCAGACAGACCGAGACAGAATACCCGGTTTCACGGGTATCTGAAGGTGCGGCAATCTACGGCAGAACAGATCGGCAGCTGAGACAGACCGGGATCACCAGCATCCCTGCATCAAGTCCATCTTCTGAAGGTGATCCGTCTCTCCCCACAATCCTCGGGCAGCTCTATGGGACCTATATCCTGGCAGAGAGCGATACCGGGGATCTCCTGATCATCGATCAGCATGCTGCACATGAGAAGATCGTCTATGAGGCATTGCAGAAGAAAAAGGAGGGCCTGATCGAGTCACAGCAGCTTCTCATCCCGGTTACCGTCCGGCTCTCGAGACGAGACGGGGCAATCATCCATGATGCCGCCCGGGATCTTGGTCTTGCCGGGTTTGCCATAGAAGACTTCGGAGGAGATACCTGGGCAATACGGGCAGTTCCTGCAGGATGGAAGAACCTGGACGATCCCGATGAGATCCGTTCGCTTCTGCAGGAGATAATCGATGGTATCCAGGGACCGGCAACAGACCGGCAATCCCGTATCTGTACAACAATTGCATGCAGAACTGCCATAAAAGGAAACACGCTCCTCTCCCGGGAACAGATGGAGCGCCTGGTTGGGCAGCTCTACAGTCTTCCTCCGCCCTACACCTGTCCCCATGGGAGGCCGGCAATCATCAGGTATTCCAAAATTGATCTGGAACACCTCTTCCGGAGGAGATGATCTGGCACGCAAGACAGATCGATTATAATGATCTGTAGCCAAATGCTATACTGTGAGATGGGCTGTACTCGGTGCTGGCCTGACTGGCGCAACACTTGGCCGGCTTCTGCATGAAGCAGGGGAAGAGGTGGTCATCCTTGAAAAGGAACGTACAATCGGGGGTCTCTGCCGCTCGCATACAGAGAACGGGTTTACGTTTGATTGTGGCGGATCCCACATCATCTTTTCCAGGGACGCTGAAGTTCTCTCGTTTATGAACAACCTGCTTGGTGAGAACCTCGGGTTTCGGAACCGCAACACGAAAATTTTCTATAAAGGACTCTATATTAATTATCCATTTGAAAACGGGCTCTCTGCCCTCCCAAAAGACGATCTCTTCTTCTGTATCAATGAATTTATAAAGACCATTATAGCGGCTGAGAAAGGGGAGATCCCGGCTCCTGAGAACTTCAGGGACTGGATCCTCGGGACATTCGGCCGCGGTATTGCCGAATGCTACCTGATTCCATATAATGAGAAGATCTGGAACTATCCGACTGAAGAGATGTCGGCTCACTGGATGGAAGGGAGGGTGCCCCGTCCACCGGTTGAAGATGTCATCAAATCCGCAATCGGGATAGAGACCGAAGGGTATACCCACCAGTCAGTCTTCAGCTATCCTGCCATAGGCGGGATCGAGGCGCTGGTCTCTGCGATTGCGGATCCGTTACATGATCAGATAGTTCATGGTGCGGAGGTCAGCTCTCTTACCTATGAAAATGGCACCTGGATCATCGGGACTGCAGATGGAAGCTACACCGCCGATCAGGTCATCTCAACGATCCCGCTCCAGGCGCTCATTGCGAGCCTGCCGGGTGTCCCCTCCGACGTTTGGAATGCTGTTGACAGGCTGCAGTACAACTCACTGATCAGTGTCGGCATCGGTTTTCCAGGACCTGCCCCGCCACTCTCCTGGGTCTATATCCCGGATAAGGAGACCGGCACGTTTAACCGGATCTCGTTCCCCTCAAACTACAGTGATCATGTTGCACCAGAGGGCCACGCCTCAGTGCTTGCAGAGATTACGTATAATGAGGGTGATCCCATCTCCCTTCTCTCTGATGAGGAGATCCTAAACGAAACGGTTGCAAGCCTCAGGAAGATGGGTGTCATACCTCTGGATCAGCCGGTAACTCATACAACTGTTTTTCGAACAGAATATGCCTACGTGGTCTATGATCGTGCGTACCTGGAAAATATCCACATAGTACGGTCATACCTGGAGGGTCTTGGCATCCATCTCGTTGGCCGGTTCTCCCAGTTTGAGTACCTGAATATGGATGGCTGTATCAGGAGTGTCTTCTCATTTATGGAGCAACTTCGATGAAAGCAGACATTTTTGTCGAGGATATCTTCTTTTTTAAATATATCGGATGTTCGACGCTTGCAAGGACGCTTTACCGGCAGATCCAGAACCGCGATCACCTTGATGTCTCCTGGAATTCGTATAATGCTGACTTTGATGTTGTGCACTACCATAGCTTTGGCCCAATGGCACTGACACACAGATCCTACAGCAAGGGAGTCAAGATTCTGACAGCTCATTCAACACCACGTCTCAATGATGGCAACGTCGCCTTCTCAAACATCATCAATAACCAGTATCCAAAGATCTATGGGAAATTTGATCATATCATTGCAATCACTCCCCCAAGCCAGCGGGAGATCCAGGCGATGCTCCCGGATATGGAGACGACCCTTATTCCAAACGGGGTGAACAGGGATAAATTCAGGCCTGATGAGGAGAAACGCAGGCGTTTCAGGGAGTGTATCGGGGTGCCTGACGATGCGACGGTTGTCCTGACGGTTGCCCAGGAAACCCCGAGAAAAGGGATTTATGATTTTCTTCACCTGGCGCAGCATATGCCCGATGTTACGTTTGTATGGGTAGGCGGCTATCCCTACAGCGTCCTCTCCAAAGATTATGCACGAATAGAATACCAGAAGCGGAATCTGGGTAAAAACTGTATATTCACTGGTTTTGTCCCGGATATCACCGAGGCGTATGCGGGGGCGGATATCTTCTTTATGCCTTCATATGCCGAGATTATGCCGATGGTGCTCCTTGAGGCGCTCTCGTGCGGTGTTCCGGTTGTGGCACGTGATATCCCGGAGTTCCGGGAGGTCTTTGGTCCCGCATCACTTCTCTTCAGGGATATTCATGAAGCAGAATCCCTTCTGCGTGATGAGACGGCGCTTCAGCAGAAGAAAAAACTATCACGTTCCTTCACTGAACCTTTTGATATCGGTAGAATCGCTGATGAACATATACGGACATACAGGCGGCTTGCGGAGGAAGCATGATCTCGATAATCATTCCCACGTATAATGAAGAATCAAATATCGAACAGTGCCTGCAGAGCCTCTCAAACCAGTCACTCCCCCGGTCATCATACGAGATCATCGTCGTCGATGGCAACTCACATGACCGGACACGGGAGATTGCAGAAGCATATGCCGATCTCGTCTTCATCCAGACCTCGAAGAAAGTCGGTGGTGCACGAAACGACGGTGCAGAGCTATCAAAGGGGGATATCATCGCAACCACCGATGCAGACTGCATCATCCCTCACAACTGGCTTGCAAGGATAGAGGCAGGGTTCATCGATCCTAGGGTTGTCCAGCTCTATGGGCTGGTTGAGCCGATAGAGCCCGGGATACAGCATAAGATATCGCTTGGCCTTGCCAATACCTTCTCACGGCTTGGCTACTACTCAGGCACGCTCTACTATACCCTCGGCTGCAACACCGCATTCCGGCGGGAGGCGTTCTTTGAGGCAGGACAGTACCGTACAATCGATGCAGGGGACGACCTTGAGATCGCACGCCGGATGCGGCAGATCGGCTGCGTGAAGCTGGATAAAAACCTCAGGGTGCAGTTCTCGATGCGACGATACGTGCAGTTCGGCACCCTGAAGTCGCTCTATGAATGGGTGTATATCACCGCAAAAGGCGGGGATGATGAGACGTACCAGTACTCGAAGCGGGAGTATAAGTGAGGGAGGGGAGCCGCACCTGCACCCTCCCCCCGATCACCAGATACGCCCCTGCCCGCCTCATCACAACCCCAGCGTTTCTGAGCATCGTTTCTGTCACTGGCTCCCCGGCATCCCTCATGCTGATGACCCGCTCAGCTGCCTTCGGGCCGATCCCCGGCACCCTGATCAGCTCCTCCCGTGTGGCGGAGGATGGGTCGATCCGGATTGATCCGGCAGCGTTGATCTTTGGGTCTCCTGGCAGGAGATCTCCGTCCTCATTGAGACAGAGAGCAGTCTCATCCGGGGAGTAACCATAGTCCCGGATCAGCGCATCGGCTGCATACAGTCCTTTCAATCGTGCGGGATCAGCTGGTGCAGCACCGGCAAGCGGGGTATCGGGAAGGGGCGTAAACCCCGAATAGTAGATACCTGCAGGAGCAAATCTCCCATACTCCCGGTGCATGAAGGAGAGGATCTCGCTATCCGTCTCCTCCGCCGCCCCGACCACAATCTGGGTGGTGTGGCGGCCCGGGGCGGCTTCAGCCACCCAGGCATGCCGGCGCAGAAGGTCGGATTCAAAATTTTTCACACTCGCGATCAGAGAGAGCCGCTCCTGACTGACCGCCTCGAGATTGATGCTGATTCTGTCAGCAAGCCGTGCCGCCTCATTGATATCTGTCCTGAGAGCGCCCGGCACCACTTTGAGGTGCAGGTACCCGGCAAACCCTCCACGCCTCAGGAGTGTGGCGCACGCAAGCAGGTCATCCATGCTCTCCCCGCAGTCACGGGGGATGCCGGTTGAGAGGAAGAGCCCCTTCACCCGTTTTGTCTCATAGAGGCAGCAGATGAGGCTTGCAAGCTCATGCGGGCTAAACGATTCTGCCTTCTCCCTTTGGCAGATCCCGCAGTATGCACAGTCGAAACTGCATCTGCCATGCAGCAGCATCTTCAGGTACCCGCCTCTCACCATGGCAGCTTCATTCGCAGCGTCTGTTGCTGCCAGATCAAAACAGGATCGTGAGAGTGCCTGAAGCTTCCGGAGCTTTTCAGACATGGTACTATGGCATATACATTGCCAGATTATGAATCCCGGAGGCCGGAGGGTGAAAGTAAAGCAGTCGTCTGTTCCCAGAACAGATCAGAAAAGATATCATAGAGCATCCTGAACCGTTAAGAGATTAGTATCATGCCAACGATGAAGATTCGCGGGGGTGACCTTGACCTTGTCGAATACGAGTTCACGGCCTTCACGCCCGGGGAAGAGATCAGGACATGCGGGTTTGAAGGAACAGTTGCTGCCTCCCCACAGGATGGGACATTTACTGCTGTTGCCCCTGCAAGAATCCACCTGACCGTTTTTGATATGAACAGGTTTGCACCAGGCCATCCCGGTGGGGGGGGTCTTGGCTTTGCCCTCAGGCTCTACTGCCAGGCAGAGGTCTGCTGTGTGCCGGAACAAATTACTGTCAATCATCCGCGTGAGGCAATTATCCGCCATTTCCTGACAGCCTTCTCAAAAGCAGTCGGGTATACCGGAGGCTTCTCTGTTGTCGCAACCGATCACGGCAAGGAGCATGTGGGCCTTGGCTCAACGAGTACGCTGCTGACAGCTGTCGGCCATGCTGCCAATGCCGCCCTCGGAACTCCCCTGTCACCGGACCAGATCAGGATGCTCATTGGGAACAACTATGTCGAGGAGACCGACAGCGGCGATGTCGTCTTTGGATTTGAGACCGGGGTCGGGCCAGCCGTCTCGACTTATGGCGGCCTTGCTATCATGGGGGATTGCCTCACCCTTGTCTATCGCCATCCATTTGCAGCAGGCAGGCAGGTATACATCGTCATCCCGCCATCCGGGGTGTCGAGTGCGGGCGAACACGAGTTCTCTCTTCTCATGACCCGTGCAAGAACCCTTGACTACCGGGATCGCGAGCTGAAGGCATACATGATGCTGATGGATCTGATTCCGGCGGTTGAGCGGGGTGATCTCAGAACCATCGGCGATATCATGTGGGAGATCGAGTTCCGTGGATCCAAACGTGCAGAGGTTGAACACCACAGCTTCGCCCTCTACGAGTACATGAGCCGTCTCCGCGAAGCAGGGCTTGAGTTTGTGGCAATGAGCTCAGTTGGTCCTGCAATTGCGATCATCACCGACAGGACAGAACAGGAGATGCAGGAGCTGGTGAAGCCCCTCGGACTTGAAATTGCGGTAGCAACTGAGATTGACAACGAAGGTGTCCGGGTGATCCCCCCGGCGTGAGGTATGATGGAGGACAATTATTCGGATCTTGGCAATATGTTGACAATCTTCCCACTAACGACGTATGGCAGCACGCTTGCTTTGTATTTAAAGAAATGAAAGTCCTGGTTCTGGATGATTGTATCTTGCGGGATTGAAGAAGGGCTGTTGGGGGAGCCACAAGAGTCTATAATCCCCTGATAAGCTGTCCAAACTGCGGCAGGAAGTCCTTTTTTCGTGACATGACGCCTTCAAGACGAAGAGGTTGCTCCAGGTAGCCCAGACGCTGGAGTGTATGCTCGTCACCTGCAGCAAAGAGATCTGATCCATTCTCAAAGACACTTGTGATCAGCACCACAAAGATATCAACCTCCATCAGTTCCCTGAGGTTCTCGATCGTGGATCGGATCTCCTTGTCATGCTGTTTTGCAAACTCCGCTGATGGTGCCATCACCTGTGAGATTGCCACCTCCCGTGAGTAGAGGCTATAGCGCTTCAGATCCTTCTTTACCAGGTCCTCAATCGAGAAGCTTGCAAGCTCCATGCCTTCCCTGAAGAGAGAGATGGCAAAATCCACAGGATCAATCCCGGTCCTCTCTGCAAGCCATGCAGCCATCTCTTCATCCTTTTTTGTGGTTGTTGACATCTTCAGGCCAAGGGTGTCTGAGAGGATGCCTGCGAGGAGGATTCCGCCGATGGAATCAGGAAGATCCCGCCCGCTCTCCTGGTAGATAGAGGCGATGATCGTTGAGGTGGAGCCGACAGGCTCCATGACGAACCGAATCGGCTTTAATGTCGTCATCGCACCGAGCCGGTGGTGGTCGATGATCTCAAGTATCTCGGCATTCTCAATTCCATCGACTGCCTGGCTGTACTCATTGTGATCGACAAGGATGACAGATTTCTGAATATCATAGACGAATGTGTTCCTTGAGATCATGCCGAGGAGTCTGCCATCCTCATCAACAATACATGCCGTCCGGTACCTGGAGTTTGTCACGAGCTGCTTGACATAATCCAGACCATCGTCCTGGTGGATGATCGGAACATCGGTTGCCATCACTTCGCTTGCGGGAAGCGAGAGGTTGATCATCTTGGCAACACCGAATGCATCGAGTTTTGTTGAGAAGATGGAGACACCCTGGTCCTTTGCAGCAGTGATCACCCGTTCCCCGGCGGGAGCATTATCGGCGATTATTAAAAGCGCAATGCCAGCCTGGATGAGGGCAAGCTGTGAAGGCTCATTATCTCCGACGATGGCAATATCATCCTTTGTCAGGCGGGAGAGGGTAACATGCAGCGCATCAATTGAGATATAGACGTTTCCTTCGAGGAGATCGTGGTTCTGTACAATCACTTCTGCCTCGAGGATACGTGCCAGTGTTCCGATCTCGATTGGGAGAACAGAAAGGGGTTCAATGCGGGTACGGCGGACATAAGCCCGTGCCAGTCCGTGTTCTGAGACGAGACCGACAAATAATCCTTCATGATCTGTTATCGGTATATTTCTGACATCCTGTTCCTCCATCATATCGACAACATCGATCGTCGGGAGATCCATGGTTGCACTGTGAGTGTAGGTGAATGGAATATCGGCAACTGTCGGCTCCACTGATTCGATAAGAACCGGGGTTTCGACTCCGAAGTGTGAGAGGACAAATGCTGTCTCTGCACCGATCTCACCACAGCGTGCAGGTACATACCTGCCAAAATCCTGCTGGTTCAGGTATGCGGCATATCCAATGGCGCTGCATATACTGTCAGTATCCGGGTTTTTATGCCCTATCACATAGATGCTGTTTGTCATTGTCTCCCTTTCCTTTCTGCCCAAAACCACTTGACCTGGTTTTTATATAAGAAATCTGTAGATCTTTTCTCATTGACGGTGATATGTCTTGCCCTGATGGCAGATACGGAATCAGAGAGGAACCTTTAAATTCATATCTCCTGATAATCTGTCGTGTGATTGGATGATGGGCAACACCGCTGATTCGGCTCAGGCAACAAATAATAATTCATGTGCTGTTTTTCAGAATCAGTTTGCAGAGATACAGGACGCAATTGAATCATATCGCAGAGATAAGAGGGAAAATGTTGCCATCATCGGTCTTCCATATTCGGGAAAATCCACATTGATTTCGGCGATCCATGAAGCATATGCCAGCGACATCTTTCTTGTGGAATACGGATCACAGATAACCAGTAAACGCGGTCTCCTGGATTACCAGTCATCAAAGCCGATCTTTGTAATGGATGGCTGCCAGTACCTCTTCTCCCGGCAAATCGGAGGTTTTTCAGTTCTGGATGACTTCCTCGAAGAGGTTGTGACGTCCAACTCCCTCTTCATCACAACATGGAATCTCTATGCCTGGAACTATCTGCGGAGGGTACGGGAGGTTGAGCGGATCTTTCCGCGGATCATCACCATCCCTCCTCTCTCGGACACAGAGATGCGCGAGTGCATCCTGAAAGAATACACTGATGCCGAGCTTCAGTTTATCGGGGGTGTTGACATCGAACTCCCCTCATTTCTTGGGATCGAACGGCGCGAAGTCAGCCTGCCCCTCAAAAAAGAACCGGTTAGAGTGCCATTTCCCAGATTCAGTTTTGATACCCTGGTACTTCGAAAACGCAAAGCCGAAGAGACACTCTCTGATGAGGAACTGGTATTTCGGAAAATCACGCGGATGGCTGAAGGAAATCCGGGGATTGGAAAGGCTATCTGGAAGAAGAGCTTTGAGTATCCGACTGTGAACCTGAAGGATTATCAGCCTGTCAGGATCGTTGATCCTCTGGTGAGGAAGGATGCCTTTATCCTCGGAGTGATAGCCATGACTGGCTCCACCTCAAGGGAATATCTTGAGGAAGTGGCGGCTTCTGAGTATGATATCAACCCGACACTCTATCGTCTCCTCTCGCGTGGCATCATCATGGAACAGAACGGTGGCTACCAGATCTGCCCGGAGGCGGTTCTCGGGGTGCATGATCTCCTCAGAAAACTCAGGATCGTCTGGGAGTGAGCAGTATGATTGATCTTACCGTATCTGAGATTTATACCCTGAACTCCCGGAAAACGTAGTCACATGATTTCAAGTGCTTCAATAATGAGC